>NZ_JCANNB010000007.1:0-226668 GCF_059553435.1 Micromonospora sp. PRAS1 | reverse complement strand
ATCCGTGACACCCTCACCGGTGGATGGGTGATGCTCGATACAATCGGGCTCGGTTGGTGCCGATGTCACGGACGTAGAGTCCGTGACAATCGCATCCGGTTGTCCGTCACCGTCAATGCTTGCGGCCGTCGAGTTCGCATTCTCGGCCGCCGCCTTCAATCGCTCTCGGCGGCTCCGCTGGCGCTTCGCATCCACTTCTCGGCGGCGCTTGATCCGGGCCTCTGCCTGTTCCTGGCCGCTGTCGGTGCGGACCTTCGACATGTCGACGTCCCAGCGGGCGGTACCGAGGTGGGAGATACCGCGCGGGATCAGGAGACCTTCGGCCTTGAGGCGCTTCTCGGCGCGGTCGATGGTGCGTTCGTCGTAGCCGGTGGCGGCGACGAGAGCGGCCGGGCCCGGGTAGCTGCCCTTGCCATGCTTGTCAGCCCGTTCGCAGTGGGCGACGAGCACGAACTTCGCGACGGTGTCTGGCTTGCCGGCGGGGGTGAGCAGGGTGGGCGATTCGTAAAGTGCCCACTTGACGGCCTCGTAGCTCAAGGTGCGCCCTTCGTTGGTTCGGGGTGGTGCTGGGCCCGGCCAGACGACGTGTCTGGCCGGGCCGGGTAGAGGTCAGTGGGCGGCTCCGGTGAGCCAGGTGCGCGGCGGCACGTGCACGGTCGGCAGGACGCAGCCGGCCGCGCGGAGGTGCAGCAGCTCGATGTCGACGAGCTGCTGCTTGCGGAAGGTGGCCACCGGGATGGGCCGGCCGTTCGGGCAGTGGCAGGTGCTCGGATCGCGGTCAGCGGTAAGGACGCGCCGCTGGCGGCCCTTGGCGTTGCGGGCGGGTCCGTTGTGGATCGGGGTCACTGGGCTCCTTTGGTTCGTTGGACTGGTGGTCACCGTCGGCCGCGTTTCCTCGGCGGCGACGGGCCCGGAGCGGCCGTCTCGTGGCCACAGGACGAGCAGCTGGTGGGGAACATCCGTCGGCGGCCGCCGACGGTGTACGGCTGGCCCGGGTTGAGGTATCCGCCGCACTGCACTCCGGCCGGTGCGTGGCGGCAGGTGCCGACTGACTGGCGTTGGGCGCGGGCGTCTTCCCAGGCGGCTTCGTTGACGCGCCGGGTGCCGGGCAGGCGGTACTTCTTCCAGATGTCGGGTGCGTGGCGGGTGGGGATGAGCGGCTGCTGGTGGGTCATCGCCGGCTCCGGTATGTGGCCAGCACGCGGCGGGACTCGGCCCGGATGCGGGCGACATTCTGGTGGTGCCGCAGGCTGTCGGTGAGCCCGGAGACGATTAGCCACACCAGCGCGACGGCCAGGAGCAGCGCGACGGCCAGGCCGATGACGGTCCCGGCGAGGTCGGCGGTCATCGCCAACTCCACCGGTGCCACCAGCGGCGGTGGTCGGCGTTCCGACTGCGGGCCCGGAAGAGGGCCTCGCGCATGGGCTCACCGTGCCGCTCGACAAGCTGCTCGGCGGCCTCCGCTTCGTACGCCGCCCGCACCTTGGGCTCCTGGAGCTGCTCGGCCAGGGTGGGCGCGAACTCGTCGGCGAACTGGTCGGCCGGGTCGTCGTCGAGCGGGGCGAGGATCATCGGCGGTCCGAACGCCATCAGCGGGTCCGGGCCGGCCCACGGCTGGGAGGTGGGTGTGGGTCGCGCGGGTGGCTGGTGGCCGCGCCGTGTCCACCATGACGGGCTGCCGGGCCGGCTGTCGGGGTAGGTGGCGTAGCCGGGCCGGCCGGCGGCGAGCTTGCGGAGCTGATCGTCGTCCACGTCAGCCCTCCGTCCGGGCAGGGTTGGCCGGGCATGCGGTGGTGCACGTCGGCGTCGGGCAGATCCTCAGCAGCTCCAGCACGCCGTTGCGGGCCTTCCAGGCGGCGTGGACGTGCTCGTTCCACCGGGCGCCGGTCCACTGCTGCGGCCCGTCGGTGGTGCTGACGACCAGTTCGGCGTCGGGCGCGAAGGTGGGGTAGCCGGTGGTGTGGTCGTGCTTCGGCTTGGTCCAGCCGTGCTCGGAGCAGGCGGGGGCGGGGTAGCCGGGCACGGTCCGGGTGCCGGGCGGCTCGTGCAGCGGTGACACGTCGACCTGGGGGCAGGTGCAGCGGGATCCACCGGTGGGGTTCGGCGGTGGGTCGCCCAACCGGTCCGCGACCCGCCCGGCGACCAGGTCGTCGTCGAGCTGGGCAGCATCACGCTCGATCTGCGCGAGGGTGGCCGCCGGCTCGTCGATGCGGTCGCCGATCAGGAAGTGGTCACCGAGGTCACCGACGGCGCAGCGGTAGCGGTGCCCGATCAGCCTGGTGCTCTGGAGGTCGAGGCTGGCCAGCTGTTGGGTGGCGAGCCGGGCGACGTCGCAGTTTCCGCCGGCCTGGCCGGGGCATCCGTCGGGGTGGCCGATGCTCCAGGTGCCGTCGTCGTCGAATGCGATCTCGTGCTGCCAGTCGGTCTGGAGGCTCGCATCGGTCACCTCGCGGCCGACGAACCCGGGCCGCACGGTGATGCCGTGACGCTGTTGGAGCAGCGCGATCGCGCGGTGGATGGGCCCTGTGGGAAGCAGGTAGAAGGCGACGAACCCGCCGTCCTGCTCGCCATGCTCGACGGCCTTGACGACGCAGTCGGCCAGGGCGGCAACCAGGTCCTGGGTGAGATTGGTCTGGTCCGCGGCCCGGTCGTCGGTGGCGCGGTAGGTCTCGACGCCGCCGGTGGCGTGCATCGCGGCGAGGGTCCGTTCGATCTGCTCCTTGGCTCCACGGGGCGAAGCGGGGGCGGTGCCCATCTGCCCGGTGGCCACCGCGTGCTCCAGCCGCCGCTGGACGTCGAGCGGTACCGGGTCGCGCCGGAAGTTGAGGGGCTGGCCGGTGAGGTACGCGTCGAGCAGGTGGTGAACGTAGGCCGGGGTGGTGGCAGCGTTCAGCTTGCGGCGGGCGTTGCGGAGTTGCTCGGCCAGATGCTCCTCGGACTCCTGCGCGTCACGGAGCCCTTCCGCTAGCTGCCGGTTGGTACCCAGCAGGGCGTCGCGCTCGGCCTTGAAGCGGTCGCGGTCGCGGGTGAGGTCGGCGATCATCTGCTGTGCGGCGCTGCGCGGCGCGGGGTCCTTGAGCGTGTCGGCGAGCCGGGCCAGCTCGACCGCGATCGCGTCGGCGTCGGCCTCGGTCGTGGCCACGTGCGCGGCGACCGCCTGCCAGTCGTCGACGGGCTGGCGGAGGCGCTCGGCGGCAATGGTGCGGGCAGCCGCGCGGATGTGATCGGCGTGCGTCTCGGTCATCAGACCTCCGTCTTGGTGAGCTTGGCGAGAGCCGCCAGCAGATTCGGGTCGGTGTCGTCGGGCTGGTCAGCGCGGATGGCGTCAGCGGCGGCACTGTCGGCCCACGAGTCGGCGGCACGCACCAGGGCGTCCACCTGGGCGGCCGACAGGCCAAGCAGCGGCAGGTGATACTCGGCGACGACGGCAAGGCGACGGTCAACGCCGGCGGCCATGTCGACGACGGTGGACAGCATCACGTCGCGGTGAGCGGTCTCGACGCACCAGACGGAGTCCTGCCGCATGCCGCTGATGGCTGCCAGGTCGCGTTGGGTCATGCCGAGCCGATCGCGGCAGTGGCGGATCTGCTGGCCCAGCCGGTGTCGTTCGTCGAGGCTGCCGTCGGTGCGGGTGCGCGTCCGGGCGGTCATCGTTGGTCACCCGCCGCGTCGGCGGGAGCGATCCGGTTGGCGCCGGCGAGCGCGTCGAGGACCGCCTGGGCGAGGTCGCCGTCAGAGGCGAACGGGTCGACCATCAGGGCTTTCTTGACGGCTGCCTCCGCCAGGGCCCTGTCGGCGTCGGTGTACGGAGTCGTCATGCGGTTCCTTCGATCAGCGGCGGGTCAGGATGTAGCGGGTGCGCCGGCGCCTGGCCCGGGCCAGGTAGAGCAGACGGCGCACCCGGTCCGGGGCGGCGCGGAGGCGGGCGAGCACCTCGGCCCGGGTCTGCGGGATCACCGGACCGCCTTGCGTGGCCACGTCGCGACGGTCCGGCCGTCGATGACCGCCCGGCAGTCACCGCCGTGACCCGGTGTCTCCGAGCAGCGGTACGCCATCCACAGCCCTCCGGCGGGCACGGGCTGGACGCCACCGCACGCCGGCCCCTGTTCGGGCGGCAGCAGACCCAAGGCCACTGCGACGGCCGCGATCGTCGGGCACATGCCTGCGCACAGCGGCTCGTCGCAGGCAGGACACCATTGGCATTGGCAGTGGCAGTGGACGGTGCCGGGGGTGTCGTCGGGCATCAGCATGTCAATGACGCCGGTGCCGTCACAGTCCTCGCAGTCGGCGGCGGGCCGTGGTCCTTGGTCGGGTGGGTCGACGCCGTGCAGCGCGGTGACGGCGCAGACGACGGCGCGCAGGGCGGGGTCGGTGCTGGGCTGGTCGACGTGGGCGAGGATGGCGTGCAGCGCCTGGTCCTGCGTAGCGATCAGCAGCAAGTCGTTCATCGCCGCCGCCACTTTGCCGCGTCCGGGCAGTCCACAAAGTGGGACTTGCGCAGGTTCTTCCGGCCGAACGCGCGCTTGGCGGGCACCACCACGGCGGTCAGCTGCCCGTACTGCTCGGCCAGCTGGATGTTGCCGCCGGCCTCCGGGTCGACGTTGACCGGGATCGACTTGCCCCGCTCGGTGACGGCCCAGATCACCTCGACCGTGCAGGACCGGCACTTCTCGGTGGGAAACTCGTCAGGCACGACGCATCCCCGTCAACGCGTGCCGGGGGTCGTCGGGCCAGCCGAAGCAGCGGCGGCACTGCGCGGCCCCGACCGTCGGGAACAGCGGGGCGAAGCCGTGGATGATGTCGGTGCCGGCCAGGTCACCGATGCGAGTCGGCAGGGGTAGCTGCTCGGCGCGTTCGCGGCGCTGTATGCCGCTGGTGGTGGCGGTTCTCGGTGAGCGTGCCCGGGGCAGGGTTGTGGTGGTCATGGCTGCTCGTCTCGGTGGTGGGTGGGCTGGGGGCGGGCGACGCCGCCGGCCCGGGTGGGCGCGGCGGCGTCGCAGCTGGTCGATGGATTGCGGTCGTCTGGGCGTGGTGGTGGGCCGAAACGCTCTGCCCAGACGCGCTGGTAGCCGGTGGTGAGCTGGTCAGCCACGGGCTGGCTCCGCTCGCCGCTGCGCGATGGCACGCCGCCACAGCGCGGTCAGCGCCTCGTACTCCTCGGCGATCGCGTCGTGCGATGCCGACGCCTCGAAACCGAGCCCGGCGGCCTGGTCCAAGTCCATGCCGTCGGCGGGGAAGCCGAGGGTTTGCCCGAGCGGGCAGCAGCCGGGGCTGGCCACGTCGAGTAAGTCGAGGTCGACCTGGTCGTGCCAGCCGGGCACGCGTACGTCGAGCCACGCCGCGCCGGCGTCGACGCGGGCTCGCAGGTCGCTGACCATGAGGGTTGTCATGTCGGCTGGTCTTTCAGCAGTGCCCGGACCTCCGACTCGCGGAATCGGCGGTGTCCGCCGGGGGTGCGGATGCTGGTGAGGCGGCCGGTGGCGGCCCACCGGGTGACGGTCTTCGGGGAGACGCGGAAGAGCCGGGCCACCTCGCCAGGCGTCAGCAGCGGATCGTCCTGAGGGATCACGACGGGGCGCCCTCAGCCGGCGGCGTCCATCCGAGCGCGATCAACGCCTCTCGCGTGCTGTCCGGCACGATCACCGTCGCCTCACCCGACAATGGCGTTGCCTCGTACACGAGCAGATCCAGCTCCAGCCGGGGCACGCTGCGCACGTCGCTGGTGAGGATGTAGCCGCGCACGCAGTCGAGCAGGTTGCCGTCGATGCGCACCTCGGAATTGATGCCCGGCGCGGCGATGATCTCGAAGGTTCGCCTCGTCATGCCGCGTCACCGCCGCCGGAGAACGCCGGCACGGCGACCGGGCCCCGCTCGGCCCGCTCCTCCTCCGCCTCGGCGGCCAGCCGCTCCGCCCGCTCCGCGAGGATCTCCTCCCCGGACGCCTCCGGCACCGCGTCCGGGTTGAAGAAGTTCTCCGGCGCCAGGGTCGGATCCCCATCGAGGCTCTTCCCCGTGCGGTCCTCGTACTCTTGGGCGAGGATCTCCCGTACCCTGTCCGCCGTCACACCCTCCACCGGCTCGATGTGGACGATCTCCACCGTCGGGATCTTGATGCCCTCGCTGATCTCGTCCGCGACGCGCTTCACGTCGTACCGGATGACCGCGTACCGGTCACCGCGCGGCTGCTCGACGAGCTGCTCCTCGATCCGGTTCAGCCCGTTCATATCCCGCTGCGCGCCCGTGAGCTGGGCGCTGATCTTCACTGCCACCTGGTGTGCTCCTTGCTGGGTTGATCGGCCGGGGTGTGTGCCCGAGCCGTGTAAAGGACGCGGCCCGGCCGGACACCGGACGGCGGGAACTCCCGCACCGGCCGGGCGGCCAGACCGTCGAACAGGTCGACGAGTTCCACCGCGCGGCGGCGGCCGCCGCCGCGCAGGAGGGCGGCGAGGGCCTGGAGGCGGCCGGCCCCGTACCGGCGCGCCACCGCCACGCGGCCGCCGGCGACGAGCGTGGCGAGGGCGTCGCGGTCGCTGCGGGTCAGCGTGATCACGGCGTCTCCCGGGCGACGACCAGCACGGTGACCGGCACCAGCGGATGCTCGTGGTCCAGGTCCTCGACGGTGGTCCGGAAGCCACAGTCGAGGCACTGGCGGGCGTCGTACTGCCACAGCACGCGGCCCGGGCCGGCCTCTGCGGCCGGGCCGTCCAGCTGCCGGGCCAGAGTCCTCTCCAGCTCGCCGACGCGCTCCCGGGCAGCCCGCAGTTTCGCCCGTTCCCGGCCCAGCTCCCGCAGCGTCGCGGTCAGCTCGGCGGTGGCCCGCTCGGCGATCTGCCGCTGCTCGGCGAGCAGCTGCGCGGTCGCCTGGTGCTCGCGGCGCTCCTCGGCCAGGTCGGCGCGCAGCTGCTCGGCGACGTCGGCCGTCGGCTCCGGCTCGGCCAGCTGCGCGTCGGGTCGATAGGGGTCGTAGGACAGGTCGGCCGGGTCGTGGTTGCGGATGGTTCCGGGGCCTCTGTGTTCGTGGGCGTGGTCGTCCCGGGCGTCCGCGTCGCTCAACCCCAGCGCGGCGAGGTTGTGGTGCCGGGTGTACAGATGCCGGCGGAGGTCATCGTGGGCAGCCGTCATGCCCCCGGCTACGGTCGGGCCGGGCTTGCCGAGCTGCGCGTCGACGGCGGCCACCAGCCGCAGCGACTCCGCCTGCGCGGCCGGATCCGTGGCCACCACCGTCCCGGACGGCCCACGGCGACGCCGCCGCCTGACCGGCAAGTCCACGTCGCCCGGCTCGGCCGGCAGCGGCCCGCCCACGCACACACCCAGATCCGGACCGTCCGGCCGTTCCTCGACGACACCCGGCACCGGCGACGCCGGATCCGACTCGACCACCGGCCCGGCCTTCGGCGGCTCGTACTTCGCGCACACGCCGCACTGCTTGCAGCCGCCCTTGCCCCGCTTGTGGTCCCACTGCCCGCACTGGCAGCAGCGGCAGGGGCCCGCGTCCGACAGCTCGGTCAGTTCCGCCATGGCCACCACCACCTGCGCTCCGCCGGCGACTCGACCGGCCGGCTCTCCGCCGCCGGCTTCACCGGCTCCGCCGCCGGCGCCGGCGCCCGCTGGCCGTAGCCGAGGTGCGCCAGCTCTGCCACCATCAGGCACTCCAGCAGCGCACGCCGCGGCGGCGACAACTGGTCGAACCGATCCGCGACCGCCTGCCCGGGGCAGACCTGCGGGTATCCGCACGGGTCCTCGGCGGCGTGCGCCCGGGCGAGGCCGGCGAGCTCGGCGATGAACGCCCGGTACTGGTCGACCTGGGCGACGAGGTGCGCGGGGACCTGGCCGCTCATGCCGGCACCACCGGCCCCGACTCGGTGGACAACGTGCGCCAGCTCGGCGTCTCCAACGCGCGGCGGCGGTGCACGTTGACGGTGGCCATCGGCTGCCCGTACGCGGCCCGGCCCATCGTCACCAGCGCTACCGCGTCGGCCTGGTTGTCGTCGCGGGGGTCGATGTGGACCAGGTGGCCGTACACCGCGACGACGCCGGCGATGACCTTGTCCTTGGTCACCTTGTTCTCGCCGTGCGTCGCGCCGGAGCCGGTGGCCCACACCTTCAGCGTGGCCGGCGTGATCTCGATGTAGGGGATCATCTGCACCCACAGCCAGTGCTTCACGACCCAGCGGAGACCGGCGAGCTGATCAACGACGTTCCCGGAGGAGCCGTACGAGGCACCCTCGATGAGCACCAGGTGTGGTCGACACTTCGCGGCCGCAGCAACGTCGTTGAGGATCGATTGGAGCCGGTCGTGGGGCCGGTCCGGTCCCCATGGGGATAGCGCGGTGCGGCAGGCGAGACCGGGCCGACCGTGGTGGTCGTGGGTAACGGCGATACCGGTACCGGTCGGGGAGAGATCGAGGCCAACCATGCGCAGCTCGGTGATTTCGGTGGTCATCAGAACGGGGCCTCCTCGTCGTATTGGTTGCCGCGTAGCCGGTCACCGAGCCGGCGCAGCTGCCACCGGATCCGCCACGTGAGCAGCCACCACAGGTGCTGCACGACGGTCGGGTTGCAGCTCTTGCAGTTCCGGCGGCCGACGCGGCCGGTGTCGCCGCACGGCGGGCAGTCCGGCTCTTCCTTAACCGGGTGGTCCTCGTACGGGCCCCAGTCGTCGAAGTCGTCCCAACTCACGACGCATCACCTGCCGACGAGCGGAGCACGCCCGCCGTCATGCTGATCAGCGCCGACACCCCAGCCACATGGCCCTCCGGGTCATCGAAGCTGGCCCGGAACAGGGCCATCGCCGTGTCCTTGTCGCCGTTGCACCAGGCCGTCACGAACCGGGTCGCCCACAGCCGCGGCCGCATCTCGACCGGGAGTGCGCCCGGGTCGAGCTGTTTGCCGTGCTCGTCGGTGACGCGCAGGAACGTGAATGCGCCCGGCGCGTCGGCTCCCAGGTGTCCCTTGAATAGCTCGGCGAGCACTCCGCACGTGGCCCAGACTCCGGCGGTGCCAGCGTCGGTGGCGATCTCCGCCATCAGTCCGGTGACCGTCTCGTATTCGCGGGCGATCGCAGCGGTGAGCATGGCCTTGACTTTGGGCGTGAGGCTCGCGGCGTCGACGGTCATGACCGACCGCCCAGCGGGATCACGCGCAGCGTCGGCGTCTCCGCCTCCCGCACCGCAGCGGCCGTTTCCCGCGCCGCGTCGGCGAACCCGTGGCCGTCCACCCCGCCACCGAGCGCGTACCGGATCCGGTCGTGGACCGTGCGGACGTACCACTCGGTGTCGTGGTCCAGCTCGGTGATCTCCATGACCCGGTGCCAGCCGGTGATCACCACCGGCCCGGCGTACGGCTGGTGTCCGGCGCCGAGGGCCATCAGCAGCACGCTGCCGACCTCGTTGCGGGGCAGGCGCTTGGGGTGGCCGTCGCCGTCGACCCAGCCCGCCAGCCCTGGCGGCAGTCCGACCCGGTCTGCGTCGTCGCCGATCGCCTCGCGGATCAGCTGGGCGGTGGGGGTGCCGGTGCGGTGGGTGAGAGTGCCGTCGACCGCGACGACCAGCCAGCCGCTCACTCGCCCGCCTCCGCCCGACGCTGCCGGACCACCCGCGCGTACATCGCGCCGAGCTGCTCCTGCTCGCCGACCTCGTTCGTCACCACCGCGCCGAGGAGGTTGTGCTGTTGCAGCTCGCCCGACATCTGCTTGAGCCGGCCCAACGACGTACGCGGGTCCGCGATCTCATCCCGGTAGTCCGCCGGCCGGGCGGCCGGGCCAGCACCCCGCTCGTGGTTACTGGCCTCCGCGTCCAGCCGCGGGTCCCGCGTCGGGATGGACAGGGCGGTGATGAGCAGGTTCCGGTACGCGACGGTGCACGCCTTCGTGGTGCTCTTGTCGCCGGAATCGAACGCTTCACCGCACGATTGCGCGGGCATCGTGTCGCCCTTCGGCCCGTGGATCTCGTACGTCACGGTGACCGTGCACTCGCGCATCTTCTTGTTGTTCGACGTGGCCACGTCCCGGTACGACGGCTCCGTGCGAACCGGGATGACCGCCACACCGTGGCGGCGCAGCGCCGGACCGACCGCGTTGAGGACCCGGTCGACACCTCGATAGCTGTAGTTGCCCTGCCCCGCGACGGCGAACCGGTCGCCCTTGCCGACCGACTGGACGTCGGCCATCACCCGCGCCCACGCTTCGTGCACGGGCACCTGGTCGACGAGGGCGATCGCCCCGGTGTATTCGATGTCGGGCAGCTCGTCGACGGGCTCGGCGGCGCGGGCGGGCGTGGGTCGGACGCCGGCACCGGGGGTGGCGGTCTCCGGCCATTCGTCGGCCGGTGGGGCCTCGGCGGCCTCGGCCCGGTCTCGCAGGCTCACTCGAACTCTCCTGTCCGCCGGAACGCCTGAGCGATCCGGATCTGGTAGTGGGTCTTCTCCGTCACCGCGTCGGCGTAGGCGGCCGGGTGCCGCTCGCGGAGCCGGTCAAGGTCGACGGCTCGCTTGGTGACGGGGTTGAACTCGAAGGCCAGCTCTCCGCCGAACGTGACGGTCTGCGCGCCCCGGGCGAGCCGGGCGAGGGTCGCCCGCGCCTCCTTGAGACGGCGATCAGCGGCACCAGCCCGCGCGGACAACTCGGCGTACTCCATGACCTCGCCGATCTCGTCCAGGTCGATCTCACCGACCCGGTCGGGATGCATCAGCGCGTCCATCTCGATCAGCGCTGCGGCTTTGCTCAGGTCCCACTCGGGTTCGACGCCGGCGAGCAGGTTCTCCTCCCGGAACCGGGTGACCTCACGCAGGACGTACCGCTCCATCCGGTCGTCCCGCTCGACGACGGTCATCTTCAGCTCGTTACCGCCGAGGAGCACCGCGACGTGGATGTGGTCGTAGCCGGTGACGCGCATCTGCCAGGTGGTCTGGGCGAGGACGTCGTCGGGGATGTCGGACCGCCACCGGCTTGCCTTGTACGCCGAGCGGCACTTCACTTCCAGCGCGCACTTGGTGCGGACCTCGCGGTTCATCGGGCATTCGGCCACGCGCCGGTCCAGGGTGGCCATCTGCCACGGCTCGTCGACGTGCGCGACGAGGCCCACGCGTTGGACGACGGACTTCTGCCGGCGGGCCCACTCCCGGGCGACGGGTTCCTCCAGGAGGTTGCCCCACAGGGCGGCTTCGCCGGCGTCGTCGACAAGCTCGCCGCGCTTGTCCCGGTAGACGTGCACGGCGGTGTTGCGGTCGGCGACGCCGAGGATCGCGGCGACGTCGGAGGATCCGATGCCGCCGCGGCGGGCGGCGAGCCAGGTGTCGCGGTCAGCGTCGGCGGGCAGAAGCCGCACGGCGGTCGGAGTGACCCGCCGTGCGGCCGTGGTGGTGCGTTCTGTCACTGCTGGTTGGCTTCCCGGTCGTAGTTGTGCGGCATCCGGGCGTCGGGGTGGACGCGGCAGTCGCCACCGTGGGTGCAGTCGTCGTCCGGAGTGGACAGCCGGTCTCCGTCGATGAGCGCGACGGCGGTTGCCTGGCCGGCGCGGTATCCGGTCGACAGTTCGATGGGCAGCACCGCCAGGGCGGCGAGCACGTCGACGGCCTGCCGCACCGACTCGACCGGATACTCGGCACTGCGCCAGCCGTAGTCGGCCACCCGGCGGCGGACGATCACGGCGTCGTTGCTCCAGTCGACGCCGATCGTGGATTTCGCGAGGTGGCTGTTGTTGATCCAGCCGTTCCACTCGTGCCAAGTCCAACCGTGGGTGCGGGCCCACCGGTGGGCAGCGGCGATCAGCTGCCGGTCGGTCGGCTCGGCGGCGGCCGGGACCGTACGCAGCCGGCGGACCTCGGCGGCCAGCGCGGTGACGGTGCTCGCCAGGCCCGGGATGTCGGCGGCGGACTGCTCGACGGAGAGCAGGTAGCCCGTCACGAGGCCCGGCCGGACGTGGTCCTGGATCCCGGCGTGGACGTGGCGGACACGGTCCACCTCGCGGGTGATGGCGTCCAGGTCGACGGCGCTCACTGGCCGCACCCTTCCGCGCAGTCGTCCTGGCACGGCAGGCCCTCGGCCATCCGCGCCAACGCCTTCGACTCCCAGGCAGTGACCTCACCCGGCCACGGCCACCCCATCCCCTCGGCGAACGCCTTGAGCTTCGGCACCCCGTACTGCGGATACTCGGCCGTCTCCATCGCCTGGACGACGTCGTCGCGGCCGAGGAGCCACGCGAACTCAGCCAGCTTCTCCACCGACCGGCTCGTCGAGATGCCCCGGTGCCCGGCCGCCTTGTCGACGGCGAACTCCAGGTAGTTCCGGGCGTCGGTCTCGATGTCGCCGGGTTCGGTCCAGTCCTCGGCGGGGATCTGCGTTTCGAGGGCCTGCTGCGCCGTGTCGCGGGTCATCGCGTCGGTGAGGACCTCGCGGCGCCAGCCGAACAGGTCTTCGTCGGCGAGTTCGCGGAACCGGGCCAGGATCTCGTCCTGGGTGCGGGTGGTCACTGGCCTGCCCCCTCTGTCTCCGAGGGGTGCTCCTGAGGCTCCGGCCCGTCGTCAGCGGTCTCGGCCAGCTCGGCGGCCAGTGCCTCCGCGATCAACGCCGGCACCAGCTCACCGAGCTGCTCGACCGGCATGGTCAGCCCGTCCAGCGGCACCAGCTCGGCCTCCGCTGGGATAGCCGGCAGCTCCTGGGTGGTGCCGGTCAACGCCTCCGACCAGGCCGGATCGGGCGTCGGGTGGCGGTGGGCGGCGGTGGCCCACCACCCTGACCGCTCGCCGGTCAGTGGTGGCAGCTCCACGATGGTGGTGCGCATCAGGACTCCTCAGATGTGAGTTCAGCGGCGAGCAGCTCGACCGCCCGCCGCCGCAGTTCGGCCACCGCGCTGTCGGCGTTGCGGCACGCCGCCTGGCCGTCACCGACCTGCACCCACCAGGAGCCAGGGCCGGAGGGGCTGCGGCGGATGGCCTGCCCGATGACGCGCGGGTCGGTTTCCGGTCCGGTCTCGGCGACGGCGTGGGTGCCGTAGTTGCAGATCCGCAGCTGCTGGTGCGCTTCCCCCGTGGGGGTGGCCTGCCAGCGCTTCGCGGTGAGAGTGACCCAGCCGGCCTTTTCCAGGTCGGCGATCTGCGCGGATACCTTGCGGGCACCGTCGATGACCCGGTCGTCACCGGCTGCGTCGCGGATGATCTGCCCGGAGGTGACCAGGTCGAGCAGGGCGAGCCGGGCCGGCGTGGGGTAGAGGCTGCTCATGCCGCACCGTCCGGGGGCACCAGCACCACGGTGGTCATGCCGACGCCGCGCAGCAGGCACGGTTCGCAGCAGTGGTCACCCTCGGCGGCGCAGTAGAAGTCGCTCGACGGCGTGCACACGTACTCCGCGCCGCACCGGTCGCACTTCACCGGCTGCCACCCGAAGTCGCACTTCGAGTGGTCGATGGCGGGTGCCGGGGTGACCGGCAGGCCCTCCCACGGGTCGACGCTCATGCGGCTGCACCGCCCCGGGTGGGGTGCGGCGGGCACGCCCCCGTGCCCGCCGCACCCTGCTTGGCCCCCGACCGGGCCGTACGGATGGTGGGGATGCCCGGATGGGCAGCCCGGTCGGGGGAGTCCACCGGCGGCCGTACCCGGCCGCCTACCTGGTAGCCGTCGACACCCGCCGGCAACGGCGGCGGCGGTGCCTCCGGGTCGTCCGGCTCTTCGTCGTCGCGGACCGTGCCGACCAGCCCGAGGTGCGCGGCCGCCCGGCCGGCCGGCAGCAGCGCCGGGTCGGTCTGCGGGCCCGGCTGGGCCAGGGGGCGAGCGATGCGAGCGAGGAGCGCGTCGGTGCAGGGGATGCACGCGCAGTGCGGCGGGTGCTCGTCGGCGACGTCCGGAGTGGTCAGCGGCGCGGCGGCCGGGAAGATCGGCTCGCTCATCGCGTGGCCGCCTGCGGAGCGGTCAGCGTCACCGAGGTCGGATCCGGGTCAACCACACCCCGATCCACCGACTCGGCGGCCGGGTCCGGGTTGGCGATGTGCTCGTTCAGCACCGCCAGCGCCTCCGCCTGGCTGTCAAACCCGCCGACCGCCGCCCCGCACGCGCACACGGCGCTGTTCTCGCCGGCACCGCCGATCGCGCCGGCCGCGTGGTAGTGCTCCGGCTCGACGGCGTCGACCGTGGTCGACGGCGGCTGGTCGCCGCAGGCGGGGCACGGCTCGGTGGGCTCGGTCGGCTGCTCATGCCACGGGTCGCCGCACAGCCCACCGTGGTGGGTGGCCGTGCACGTCGGGTCGCAACCGGGCCGGTGCTCGTCGCCGTAGGCCGGCGTTGCGTCGGCGTCCTCAGCAGCCGGCTTCGGCTCCTTCCGGGACTGCGTGTCGATGTGCAGCTCCAGCCGCTCGGCGAGCGGGATCCTGCCGCGAATCGACGGAATGTCGTTGCTCGTCTGCACATCGCAGCCGACATACTCCGCCCACCGGTCCAGATCAGCCCGCGAGGCAAGCACCCCAGGCTCGGCGTTGAACCAGGACGAGGTCACCGGCAGCTTGAGCTCGACGATGTCCTTGGCCAGCTTCACCAGCGCCGCCGCCACCAGCTCCCGGCGTCTGTCCTCCTTCGCGATCGCCATCTCGGCCTTAACGGCCGCCATCTCCTCGGCGGTGGCCAACCGCACCTCGGAGGAGGTACGCCAGTCCTTCGAGAACGGGTTACCGCCCGCGACCTTTGTGAACAACAGCGACACCATCTCGTCGCCGTTGTGGAAGTCGGTGTAGGGGTGGACGTTCTCGACGGTGCAGACCGTCGTCTCGACGACGGCGCCGCCGAGGCGCAGGACGACGTGCTGCCCGATGCGCAGCTCGCCGGCGGTGGTGTGGGTGCGGGTACTGTCTTCGGTCATCGACCTGCTCCTGCCTAGGAGTGGTGAGTGGGTCGGTACGCGGGCCGTCCCGGGCGATGGGGCGGCCCGCGGTCTTACTGCCGGGCCCGCTGGGCCTCGGTGATCGCGGCGTCGAGCTGCCGCAGCTGCCAGTCGCGTTCCTCCGCCGCCGTCGCCGGCCGCACCGTCACCGGGGCCGCCGGTGGGGCCGGCTGCGGATTCGCCGCACCGGCCAGGTACAGCGAGGTGAGCGCGGTCAACGCGCAGGCCTGCACCGCGATGGCGATCGCTCGGGTGAGTGGCATCGGCGGCGCTTCCTCTCGATGGGTGTCCCGGCCCGCCGGGCCGTGGGCGACCCCCGGGGCTTCGCGGTGGCGGGGATTCGCGGGGGTCCCCGGCGGGCCGGGAGATTGGTGGCCCGCGCCGGCCTGTCGACGTCATTCAGATGGCCGGCGCGGGCTCCGACCAGATGCGGTCGGAGTTCGTGGATCAGCCGACGAGCGGCCGCGACAGCCGCCGCTCCTTGCGCATCGCCCGCCGGTTCTGCCGGGGCGTCAGCCGCTCTCCGCCGTTCTGGCGGAAGTACCGGTCGAGGCGGGCCTCCATCGACAGCGGCGCCGCCGAGCGGCCGCGAGCGCCGGCGCCCTCGGCGGCCGCCTGCGAGCGGGTCCGGCTGGCGCGCATGGAGTCGAACAGGGCGGTGATGGTGCGGCCGGGGCCCGGTGAGGACGGCGGGGTGGACGGGCCGGCGGGTGGGTGCGTCATGCTGCCTTGCCTGCGCTTTCTCGCGATTCGATGTAGTGGTCGGCCGCGCTGGGGCGGACCCGGATGCGGGCCCGGCTGGAGCCGGGCGGAGCGAGATCGACGAACAGCAGCTGTCCGGCCCAGATGGCCCGGTAGACGGTCATCTTGTCGACGCCCCAGCGGGCGGCGACCTGTTTGACCGTGAGCAGCTGGTCGTCCATCAGGCCGGGACCTTCTCGCGGACCTCGAAGATCTCTTCGAAGGTGGGGGAGAGTCCGAGCAGTTCCAGCTCGGCCTTGTGCCGGTCGAGGCCGGCGAGGACCTGGGCGATGAACTTCTCGCCCACGCGGCCCTTGCGGGCGGCCCACAGCGTCTTGGGGTCGACGTTGACGAGTCGGGCGCGGGCGAGGTCGCTCTCGCAGCCGAGGACCCGGGTCATCAGGTCGAACCGGTCGGAGCGGAGCAACACGCCCGCGCGGATGCCCGACTCTGACGCCGATTCTCGGGCTTGCGTGTCTGGGCTCATGTGTCTGGACGTTAATGCCGCAGGTAGCGGGCGTCAACAAAAGTCGGGCATGTGCGCCCGTGGATCAGCCGTTCGGATGACTGGCATCGGGCGTACGTGCCCGAGTACCGTGCCCGTATGTCACAGCGAGTGCTACGCAGGCGACGCAACGCGCGCATGACTAACAGGCCATTCGGGGGTCTACGCCTACGCGACCAGGCAGATCCGCCCTTAGGTTCGGGCGCGCATGCCCCGTATCCTCTGGTCGTGGCAACCGCCGAAAGGTCCATCAACCGCACCGCGTGGGCGACCGTCATCCGGGAACTGATGGCCAACCACACCCGCGGCAAGAAAGAACCCTTCGCACGTCGCCTGGGCGTCAACAGCCGCACCGTCACCCGCTGGCTCGACGAAGAAGTCGACGTCCGCGAAGAGAGCGTCCGACTCGTCGCCCGCACCTTCGACGTCCCACTCGGCGAGCTACTCGTCCGCGTCGGCTACTACCAGCAGGGCGACCTCCACCAGGTCCACGCGCCCAGCCCCGACGAGGTCGCCGCCGATCCCGCCCTCCAGGTCATCGAGCACAGCGACGTCCCGGCCAGGGTCAAGGCCCGCATGCGCGAGCGGCTGTACGAACTCCGCCGGCAGCGTGCCGCCGCCGAGGTCGACGAAGTCCGCTGGTGGCTCGACCACGCCGCCGGCGAGGGATGACCCGTGGCCTGGATCCGCCAGCTGTCCTCCGGAAAGTGGGCGGCCACCGTCCGGCTACCCAAGGGCAGCGACCCAGACCGGGTCACCGAGACCTTCCGGCTCAAGGGCTCCGCCCAAAGTTGGGCGGCCGACCTGGAGGCCGACATCCGCAAGGGCGACTGGATCGACCCGCGTGCCGGCAAGAAGACGGTCGGGGAGTGCTGGGAGCAGTGGGGCACGACGGCCCGCCGCCTGGAGCAGGCCAGCCGCCGCCGCGACCAATCCCACTGGCGGGTGCACGTCGCGCCCCGCTGGGCTGACGTTTCGGTCGGCACGATCCTCAAGCCGGACGTCACCGCGTGGGTCGTCGAGATGGAGGGCACCCACAAGGGCAGCTGCCGCAAGCGGGACACCTGCCACGGCTGCAAGCCGCCGGTCGGCGCCGCCACCATCGAGGGCGCCATCGGGGTGCTGCGCGCCGTCTTGGACCTGGCCGTCGACGCCCGCCTCATCCGGGTCAACCCTGCACGCGGAGTCCGGCGGCCGAAGCGCAACGCGCACGTCGACCGGGTCCTTGACCCGGACGAGGAGAAGCAGCTGGTCGACGCGCTCGACCGCATCTTTCCCGGCCGGGTCGACGCGGGCCTGTTCGTGGAGTTGATGGCCGACACCGGCCTGCGTTGGGAGGAAGCGGCGGCCATCCCGCCGGAGCTGGTCGACACCCGCCGGCACCGGATCCACATCGCGTGGGTGCTGGAGCGCGATGGCACAGCGCGCCCGTACGCGAAGTCCGCCGCGGGCAACCGGATGGTGACCTACGGGGAGCACCTGGTGGGCCGAATGAAGGCAGCGAAGCTGGCCGCGCCGGAAGTCATCGGCGTGTTCCCCGGCGACGGCCCGGGCCGGCTGGTGTTCACCAGCGAGCAAGGCGACGCGCTTCGGTACTCCAACTGGCGGCCGCGGGTGTGGTTGCGGGCGCTGCACGGGGTGCCGGAGCGCAAGGTGGTGAAGGGCCACCCGTACCGGCCGGCGATTGCCGGCGCTGGACTTGAGGACCCGCAGCCGACCGCCCACGACCTGCGGCACACCTTCGGTACGCGGCTCGCCGACGAGGGAGTGCCGCTGCACGACATCATGGCGCTGATGGGGCACGAGGACATCCGATCGGCGCAGCGGTACCTGCATTCCCGGGAGGAGCGCTTCGACCGGGCGCGGCAGGCGATCAGGCGTGCTCGGGCGGGCGGATCGTGAGTCAGCGGCGTGATCTTGATGTGTCACCCATGAGTCATGATCTTGAGACGGCATGTTATTCGTGCCTACTCGCGCATACGACTTTTTGCAGGTCGGAGCGGCTACGCGGATAGAGCCGCAGGTCAGGCGGGGTGGCCTTCCTTCGTTCACACCGAAGAGGTCACTGGTTCGATCCCAGTATCGCCCACGCAGCTCAGGCCACTTCCCGGCTCCGGGAGGTGGCCTTTCTGCTGCCCGTACAGCCGCCGGGAGGGCGGCTGACGCCGGTTGGCGGACCTCACCAGCATGGCAGCGAAGAAGCGGTCGGTCATCGGTGGTGTCGACACCCACCGAGACACCCACCACGCGGCGATCATCGACAGCACGGGCGGACTTCTGGCCGACGCCGAGTTCCCCGCGAGCAGCGACGGCTATGCCGACCTGCTGGCCCGGATGCGCTCCTTCGGTCGGCTGGTCGCCGTCGGGGTCGAAGGCACCGGCAGCTATGGTGCTGGCCTGGCCCGCTACCTCACCAGCCGGAAGGTCACCGTTGTCGAGGTCGACCGCCCGGACCGCAGGAGCCGCCGGACCAAGGGCAAGTCCGACCCGATCGACGCCATCGCCGCAGCCCGATCAACCCTCGCCGGCACCGCCATGGGCGTTCCGAAGACCCGCACCGGCCCCGTGGAAGCTCCGCGCGCTTCGAGTGGCCCGCCAAGGAGCGGTCAAGGCCCGGCCCGCACCGCCGCGATCAGCCAGATGCGCGGCCTGGTCGCCGCCCTCGAGAACCTGCGGGCACAGTTGACCAAGCTCAGCGCCGCTGTCCTGGTCAACCGTTGCGCTGCCCTGACCGCCGACGCGATCCGGCTGACCGACCCGCAAGAGGCCACCGCTGCCGCGCTGGCCAGGCTCGCCCGGCGAGTCAGCATCCTGACCAAGGAGATCACCAGCCTCGACAGGCAGCTCGCGCCTCTGGTCCGCCAGGCCGCGCCCCGCACCAGCGCCCTGTTCGGCGTCGGCACCGACGTCGCGGCCCAACTACTCATCACCGCCAGCGACAACCCCGACCGCTTGCGGTCAGAAGCGGCACTGGCCCACCTCTGCGGCGGCGCACCCATCCCCGCCAGCTCCGGACGGGTGCGCCGCCACCGCTTGCACCGAGGAGGCGACCGCGGCGCCAACCATGCCCTGCACACCATCGCGCTCTGCCGCCTGCGCTATGCCCCATGCACCCGTGCCTACCTGCACCGACGCATCGCGGAGGGTCTGAGCAAGCAGGAGATCCTCCGCTGCCTCAAGCGCTACATCGTCCGCAACGCCTACACCGCCCTCCGCGCCGACTTCACCGCCCTCACCCCTTGAACCTGCATAGGAGCATCGGGATGGACCGCGCCGATTGGGCAGCGGCTTCAGCGTGAGTAGACAGGACCAAAAACCGTTAAGATGACCTGCAATTAGTTATGAATTCCTCCATTTTGGTCGATATGCTCGAAGTCGATCCCGCCCTTGTGGCGTACGATATGGGAGTGGCTATTGAGACAATCCAACGCCGGTTCGAGGTCATTGAACGCCTAGGTGCCGGTGGCATGGGCGAAGTCTGGCGAGCATATGACAAACTGTTGGGTCGCGATGTTGCGATCAAGTTTATCGGTGAGCGCGAGTTGCGAGAAACTCCAGGCGCTGAAGCCATTCTTCGTGATGAGGCGAAGGCTGCGGGCAGTCTTCTGGGGCACCCTCAGGTGGTAAGTATCATAGATTTACTGGAAGTCAAGACAGCTTTGCACCGAGGGCCTGCCCTGGTCATGGAGTACGTAGAAGGGTGCAATCTTGCAGAATGGATTGCAGTGCAAGTTCCAAAGCTAGACGAGCGCACTCGGCGCAGTCTAGGCTTATTCATCTCCTTAGAGATAATTCAGGCAATACAGGCGGCACACCGACGAGGCATCTTGCATCGGGACATTAAGCCGCTGAACATCTTGCTATCGACCGACGGCAGGGTTAAGGTAGCCGATTTTGGGCTGGCCCGAGTGGTGGAAGCGATTACGCGAACACACACGGTCAAGGCTAGGCAGACTCCCTTGTACGCTGCTCCTGAGCAGTGGCGAGAAGAGAAGGTCGACAAGGATACGGACATCTATCAACTGTGTGCCACCATCTACCATCTCTTGGCCGGACGCCCTGCCAATGAAGGATCGGGACTGTGGGGCCTCTATCGATGGCACGAGGAAGGGAAAGCTTCGCCCTTGGAAGCGCACGTTCCGTCGCTGCGGACGGACGTTGCGGAGATAGTGACGAGCGGGCTGGCGGCGGCTAAGGGGGAACGGCCTTCGCTTTGGCGAATATTCGACTGCATCTCCGACGCGCTAATGAAGCCCTGCCGCCTTCGTGTCGACGGATCGGGTTGCACAGATGAGCAAATAGCTAGAATCGCAGCAGTCGTTGATTTTGGAGAACAATCAATCCGGGAGCCCAAGGAAGGCGTTCTCTTTCCGAATCCGATAGAGGCCGCCCAAGAAGGAATAGCAGTTGTTTTGATGGGTGGAAAGAGCACGATTACGGATCCGTAACGGCCTTGCCGCGAGTCGCCGCGCGCCCCTCCTTCGACGAGGCGAGGCGGGTGGCTGTCGACAGCGATGGTGACAGCAGCCATGCTGGACGACCGTGTCCGATGGCAGCCGAATACGGGATGGTCGCCTAGAGGTAGCAAACCTGGCCAGCCGCTGCCGGACGGCCTGCACAGAGCTTACAAGCGAGAGGTCGGCGGCACGGCGAGCTGCCTTCGCACGTTGTCAACGAGGGCCAAGTCGCGTCGCAAGGGGCCAGTGACAAGAACTGGACAGCCACTTCGAATCAGATCGCCTAGCGTGATGCATTCTTCACTCACGATCACCGATTGGTGGCGAGTGCATGGCGACTCGGGCGGGACGTAAGATACCGAAGCGGTATAAGGCTGGCTCGGTCCTGCTGGTGTTACCGGCGGCCATCGTTTTTGTGCCCATCTCCGCGATCCAGCGAGACTGGGCGATGCTTGGGTGGTCCCTGTCGGCTGTCGTCGCCATCCCCTGTTGGCTTCTGGCCTTCGAAGCGCCAACCGTTTGCGGTGTCCCTACCCAGCGCGGTAGGGGATGCCGCAACTTCACTACCGGCCTCCTGTTCGGCTGTGCGAACGCGCCTGGGCATTGTTGGGCCAAGGCGTTCGCGTGGTTTGGATGGCATCGGGCGGCAATGCCCGTGGGGCGGTCGGCCCAGACGGGTAGCGACCGCGATCCATTCCTGGATGGCGACGCTCGGGGACCCCTCCAGGCAGAGCCTGTGTTGGTGAAGATCCAGGAAGGCGCAGGGAGCCGTGTCGCCATTGTGTTGGCCGCGCTGTCATCAGCATGTGCGGTGATCTCGGCTGGAGCGGATATTGCAGGCCTCTAGGCAGTTCCCGCGACAGCGTTCCAGCAGGTACCGAGATACAAGCCCAAGGCCGAGCGGTCAAGATCCGGCACATGCGCGGAATGATCAAGATTCTGACTGATGGAGCGTTGGGCGTATGTCTCCTGCTAGGAGGCCGGCGCGCCCGGCAAGCGCAATTGCCTTCCTAAAGCGTGTGCTTGAGACTGGTGACAGCAACGAGCCGGGGCCACAACGCAGACGAACGCCCCAAGTGGCAGACATCGGCATGCGTTGATGGACGGTGCGCCCAGAACCTGCAAGCGAGGGGTCGGCGTGCTGACAGGACCAGGAGTCGCTGGCGTGTGAGGGGTTATGGGGCGGTCTGCCGGTCGGTAGCGTTGAACGTGATTGCGGCCGATCAGTCGGTAGTGCGTCCTGCGCTACGCGAGGAGGTTCCGGGTGGATTCTTTGCCGGAGTTGACGTTCGGGCAGCGGTTGAAGGTCTATCGGGAGCGGTCCGGGAAGAGCCGGGCGGTGCTCGGTGGGTTGGTGGGTCGTAGCGCCGAGTGGGTCAAGGCGGTGGAGGGCGATCGGATCCTGCCACCGCGCATTCACATGCTGGATCGGATCGCGCGCGCCCTGAAGATCGACGTGTCGGTGTTGGCGGTGGAGCTTGGTGACCGTTCTGGTGTGGTCAACGGGCCGGAGCATCCGGCGTTGGGGTCGGTCCGGGATGCCGTGAACCGTGTCGTGCTCTCCGGCGATGTCCCGGCGGAGTCGTTGTCCAGGCTGCGGGAGCGGCTTGCGGTGGCGTGGCGGGCGCGGCATCAGGCATCGGATCACCGTACGGTGCTGGGCGGGTTGTTGCCGGGGTTGCTGCACGACGGGCAGCGCGCTGTGTTGGCGTACGAAGGTGAGGAGCGGCGGCAGGCGCAGGCGTTGTTGACGGAGACGCTGGGGTTGGCGCAGATGTTCATCGCGTATCAGCCGGCTGCGGAGTTGCTGTGGCGGGTGGCGGATCGGGCGATGGTGGCGGCGCAGGAGTCCGGTGATCCGGAGGCGATCGCGTGTGCGGGGTGGTTTTTGTGTCAGGTGCATCGGGACGCCGGTGATTGGGATACCGCGATGGTGGTGACGTTTGACGTGTTATCGGCGTTGGAGCCGCAGGTGGCCGATGGGAGTACGAATCTGCTGGCGCTGTGGGGTGCGCTGAACTTCGAGGCCGCGTATACGGCTGCTCGTGCGGGTGAGGAAGGGCGGGCCTGGCGGTACTGGGATCGTGCGGACCAGGTGGCGCAGCGCCTGCCGGAGGGTTTCTATCAGCCGCAGACGTCGTTTTCGCGGGTCATTATGGGCGCTCATGCGGTGACGGTGGCGGTGGAGTTGCAGAAGTCTGGTGAGGCGGTGCGGCAGGCCCGTCGTCATGATGCGGCGGCGATTCCGTCGAGGCCGCGTCGGGCACGCCATCTCATCGAGGTGGCGCGGGCGCACTACGGCAAGGACGACAAGGAAGCGACCGTGGCGACGCTGCGGCAGGCGTACGAGTCGGCTCCGGAGACGATCCGCTTCAACGGGTACGCCCGCCAGATCACCTTGGACCTGCTCGACGGTCCGCGTTCCATTCGGGAAGACGCGCGTGACCTCGCGGCCCGGGTCGGACTCGTCTCCTGATTCAGGGTAGGAACCTTACCCAGCCTGGCTCGCGACTGAACGTAGTTTCTCGCTCACGGGATGCGGTAGACGCTGTTGCTCCTTCCAGAGCACGTACCGCGCCCTGCCAACGGAGATGGGGATGAGCGAGAAATCTTCGGCCAAGAGTCGGGGCGAGCAGATCCAGGAGGCGGAACGCGAGGCTGCGAAGCAGCGGATTCTCGCGCAGGCTGAGGCGGAGCGGATACCGGTCGAGGAGACGACTCGGGCTGTGTCGGATCGGCCGTGGCGTCGTCGTGAGCGGTGACCGGGTGCCGATCGGTCGGCGGGTGGCTTATCTGCGGGCGCGGCGGCGGTTGTCGCAGCAGACGCTTGCCGATCGGTTGGGTAAGTCGAAGAGTTGGGTGGACAAGGTCGAGCGTGGGGTCCGCCGCCTGGAGCGGGTGTCGACGATCCGGGAGATCGCCTCGGTGCTGCGGGTCGACGCGGCGACGCTGCTCGGTCGGGATGCCCAGCCCGCCGGTGTGGTCGAGCGGGACGAGGACGTGGCGCGGATCCGGGCGGCCCTGTCGACGTACGAGATAGGGCGTGACCGACCGGCGCCGGTGCTGCCGGCCGAGCAGGTTGCCCGGCACGTCGGGTACGCCTGGACTGCATATCAGCATGCTCGGTATCCGCAGGTGGTCGAGCTGCTGCCGAGTCTGCTCAGCGATGTGCAGCGCGCGTATGCCCGGGATCGGTCGGCTGGCTGGCTGGTGGTGGAGGCGTATCGGGTGACGGCAGCGCTGTTGGTGAAGCTGGGTCAGGCGGATCTGGCGTGGCTGGCGGCGGATCGGGCGGTGGCTGCCGCTGCCGGTGATCCGATGTTGGTGGGGTGTGCGGCGGTGCAGCTTGGGCAGGTGTTGCGGTCCTCGGGTCGGGCGCGGTCGGTGTTGCTGGCGGCGGCGTACCGAATCGGTCCTTCGGATTTTGATTCCGGTGGGGTGGGGGAGGTGTCGTTGTGTGGGGCGTTGGTGCTGCAGGCGGGGTTGGTGGCGGCTCGGTGTGGTGAGGAGCGGGCCAGTGGCGAGTTGTTGGACGAGGCTGCCGAGTTGGCGGTGCGGGTGGGGGAGGGGTTCGACCTGCATCGGACGGGGTTCGGGCCGACGGCTGTGGAGTTGGCCCGGGTCACCGCTGCGGTGGAGTTGGGTGACGGGGCGGCGGCGGTCGCCCGGCACCGGCACGCGATCCGCCGGGGCGGGTGGGTCGTGCTGCCGGTCGAGCATCGGGCCGCGTACCTGATCGATGCCGCCCGGGCGTTTCTCCAGGCCGGGGATCCGACGAGCGCGGCACGTGCGCTGCTGAATGCGGAGCGGCTGGCACCGTACGAGATTCGTCGCCGGCCGGTGGGCCGGGATGTGCTGGCGGAGGTCGCCCGGGATCCGAAGGCGCCGACGATGATCGGTGAGTTGGCGCTGAGCCTCGGGCTGGTGTGAGCGGTGACCGCGCCGTTCCTGTCGCTCGCGCAGATCCGTAACCGGCTGGCCCTCGCCGCCCGGCGCGCCCGCCGCGACCAGAGGTGGCAGGGGAGCCGGTGCCCGGTGTGCGGCGCGGCGGATGCCCTCCGGGCGCTGCCGAAAGTACAGCAGCGGAGCGCACGCCGGCCGCGTCGGCAAGCTGGCGGCGGTCGCTGGGCCGCGGCTACTGCGCCTCCGGCGGGGGCGCTCCGGCTCCAGGATGGCCGGGGCTCCGCCGCCCGGCGGCCATCGCGAAGCAGATCGTCGGCGTCACCAACGAGGGCACCACCTGCGGGACCCGGTCGCGGTCCGTGAGTGGTTACGGAAGGAGCCATCCCGCCTGCCACCGACCCGGGCAAGCCGAGCAGACTACCGCCCGACCCACCAGCGCCCGTACGAGCCGTCAAGGTCCGGTTGACGTGGCGGGCCGGGCGGCGGCCCCCCAGGAGGGCGGGTCGGCGGCATACGGGACGGCGAGCTGCAGTGGCAAGTCTGTAGGGGTACCGAGGAGTGGCAGCTTGGAGCCGACGTGTGAAGATTTCACGCAAGGTGAGCCGTAGTGCTTCCGGTTATGCGATCAACCGATCATGCTTCATGAGTGATCGCCATCGTCGTGCTTGGTGCGCTGCCAGCTGTGGCGTGGTGGCTCGCGTCATTCGACCACCATCTCACCAAGGGAAACAACTTCACGGTCGTCGACATGGCGGGCTATCCGATGGAGTGGCGGATTGCGATGGCGAAGAGAGCCGACGCCTCGGGGCGGAAGGACGTCATCCGCATCGGCTTTTGATGTTCCAGTTCTGTTGCTCGGCATGGGGGTCCTGGTGTTGGCGGTGCTGTTCGACGACGACCTGGAGTGGTGGATCCAGGGCAGGGTGCTGTCGCACGTCATGCGGCTGGTCCCCGCCGACGTGGCCGCAGTCGACGAGTTCGACGAGTGGCTCAGCCCCGGCCGGGCAATGGGATATCTGGACATCCGGAAAATCGAAGATCCGGAGGCCGCCAAGCGGCTCGTGCGTGCGCTGTCCGTGGGCGCCCGCAGGGCCCTGGAGGAGCAGGAGCCCACAGACGAGGAGATGGTCGAGTTCTACCGTGGCCTCTGCCGGACGGTGGACAAGGCGGTTCGGCTTCCTCGTTTCTCGTGACGTGTCGTCGCGTCACATGGTCGGTCGTTGATTGAGTGATGCCACCGCCGCCGGGTCCGCCGACCCGGCGGGGTGACGGAAAAGGGGCGTCCCGTCAGGGGGACGCCCATTTCTTCTTCGTGTAGGTCGGCTTTCCCGTCCGCCGAGCACTCACTGTGAACACCAAGCCAAGCCAATGCAACGTTCATACCGCGGGGAACCCGGGTCTTCTGACGCTGGGTGGAGCTATCGGCGGCCGGTGGGGTCGCGGGCAGGTGGCCAGGGGCGTACCGGCTCCGCAGCTGACCACGGCGGGCTTGATGGTCTTGGGACTCTGCGCGTTAGCGGGCATCGGGCTCTTCTGGCGGCCCTCTGTCGGAGCCGGTCTGCCGATGGTTCCCTTCCTGCTCTGCATGGCGCTCGGGGCGCTTTTGATGGTGCCCGTCGGTTTGATGGGCGACGACGTGGACCTGCGTGACGGATGAGTCTCCGGGCGTGGGTGACATGTCCGGAGACTCATCTGGAAACGGCGGTTAGGTCACCCTACGGTGAAGCCGCCATGGTCGACGGTCTGCCTCAGCCAGTCCAGCCAGGCCACCCACAGGTCATCCTCCTCGAGTTCCGCATGCAGGTCGGGGGATGAAGCCTGGTAGAGCGTCAGCGCTTGCTCGATCTCCCTCGCACCTACGAGCCAGGGGCCGTTACTCGTCAGCTTGAACTCCGGGATGCCAACCATCCCGGCGACCGTCTGGGCCGACGCGGCCCGTTCGGCCTGGTTGTAGGCGTCGCGCCGACTCTGATCGGACCGCCAGTCATCGATGCCATCGAACGGCCAGTCGGGGAAGGGTTGCGGGGTTGCCTGGTAGGTCATGCCCGTGCGGCGCATCCGGTCACGGCAGAAGGCCATGCCGGCGGCGTTGAGATGGAACTGATAGGCAGCCACAAGCGAGTAGTACTGGTCCGTGCATGGTTGGCACTCCTCTTCGAGATCAAGGTGCATCTCGTAGCGAGTGCGAGCAGTCGCAGCAGGATCGGGCAGATCAACCCACTCAAAGGTGTAACCCATGAAGCCTCTCTTGCTGTCGGCCGCAGCGGCCAAGCGCTAGGCGCTATGCCGGTGCGGAGAGGTGTACCGTCCGAAGCGGCAGCCTGCCGGGATGGTCGTTAGGGGTTCTCGCTGTTCTGGGAGTGCCGCTGACGCCTCGTCGCCTATGCCTGCTGATCCGTCGATTGGTGATCGTATTCGGGCTCGTCGGCAGTTGCGAGGTTGGACTGCGCGGTACGCGGCCAGTCGGGCGGGGACGCTGGATCTGACCGGGCAGGCGTACACGCCGGCTGACCTTCAGCTCGATGCGGAGCGGTTCTGGCGGGTCATGATGGACACGTGGGTCGGGCCGCCGAGGCGGTCGGCCGGGACGGTGATGCCGTACGGATGCTGCCGGCCGGCGTTTAGTGGGTCAGCTCAGCCGATGCGGCCGACGCCGCCGAACAGGTAGACCTCCGGCTCGTCGGATTCCGGCTTGGGGCGCCAGCGCGAGCACGTGACGACGCCGGGCTCCAGCAGATCCAACCCGTCGAAGAAGCGTTCGAGTTCCACCTTCGTCCTGGCGCGGATTGGCGTGCCGCCGCGCTCGGTGGTTTCCCGCATCACGCGCAGCATCGGCTCGCCGTGGATCTCCGCGGTGGAGTGGGTGAGCACCAGGTAGCTACCGGTGGGCATCGCCTGCACGAGCTGCGCGACGGCGCCGTACGCCACGTCGTCGTCCATGAGGTGGTTCACGACGCCGAGGAGCATGAGCCCGATCGGCTGCGAGAAGTCGAGCGTCTGCCGCGCGGACGCGAGGATCGTGTCCGGCTGCCGCAGGTCGGCCTCGACGTAGTCGCAGCTGCCCTGCGGCGTGCTGGTCAGGAGCGCACGCGCATGCGTCATGACGAGCGGGTCGTTGTCGATGTAGACCACCCGGCAGCTCGGGTCGAAAGACTGCGCGACCTCGTGGGTGTTGTCCGCCGAGGGGAGCCCGGTGCCGACGTCGAGGAACTGACGGATGCCGGCATCCTCGACGAGGAACCTGACCACCCGCTTGAGGAACGCGCGCTCGGACTTGGCCCCGATGGGGATATCCGGGATGTGTGCGATCACCTCGTCGCCGGCGGCCCGGTCGACCGCGAAGTTGTCCTTGCCGCCGAGCCAGTAGTTCCAGATCCGCGCCGAGTGTGGAACCGTGGTGTCCAGTTTGGAGTGTGAGGGTAACCCCCGGTCCTCGGTCATGTGAGCATTCTTCCGCATTGGAGTGACGGTGACGCGAGCGGGGCGGCGGCCCGGACGGGGCAGTCACCCTGGTCTGCGGCGCTTACGAGGGCATTGCCGAGGAGGCGCTGCGAGCGATCTTCGGCGTCATCTGCGCCGAAGGTCGATTCCCGGGCGATGGCTGGGCCGCACCGGCATTCCGGCCCGCACCCAGCAGCGCGTCGACCTCGGCACCTGCGTCGTCTTCGTGGGCCTGGCCGGCCCGCTGGTCGCCGATGACCTGACCTGACGGGCCGAGGGACCTCAGTCGAACCGGCGGACCTGATCGCGGCGGTGGCCCCAGACGGTGAGCCCGGCGAAGATCGCGATCCACACCGCGAGCATCACCAGTGACAGCGGCCCGACGGACTCCCCGGTGAGCGCGACCAGCACCAGGTCCGTCGCGCCCCGGGTGGGTACGAAGGGTGCGATCCGCTCGATGATCTCCGGCGTGTCCGCCGCGTCGAAGAACATCCCGCCGGCCACCGCCAGCGGCAGGAAACCGATGCTGTTGGCGATGACCGCCACCCGCATCGACATCAGGTAGCCCATCGCCAGCCCCAACAGGGTGAAGGTCACCACCGCTACCAGCAGCGCCCCCGCCGCCAGCAGCACCCGTGACGGCGGAGCCGAGGCGGCGGTGAACAGTCCGGCCACCAGCAGGATCGGAATGATCGCCGCGGCGACGACCGTCAGCCCGACCAGCAGGTAGCCGAACATCTGCGGCGCGATCCCGCCGGGCAGGGTGCGCAGATAGTTTCCCCAGACCGATTCCCGTTGCGCTGCGATCGCGACGCTGAAGTGGGCGACGCAGGCCATGAGCACCCCGAACACCACAAGGGTCGCGGTGGCCGAGGTGATCGCCACCGCATCCTGCCCGATGAACGGTACGACGAAGAACACCATGACTCCGACCGGCACCAGCGCCACGGTCAGGAACATCGTGGGCGTCCGGACGGTCTCAGCGAGGTTCCGCCGGGTGTAGGTCATTGTCAACGAGGACATGGAACGGCCTTTCGGGTCAGCTGGTCCGCCGGCCGCCGGTGATCGCCAGGAAGGCGTCCTCCAGCGATGCGGATTCGATCTCGATGTCGGTAAAGGACGCGCCGGAGGTCACCAGTTCCCGGACCAGCGCGGTGGCGTCGTTGGTGAGCAGATGGGTACGGTCGGCATCTCGCTCGATCGAGGCGACGCCGCTCAGCGCGGGCAGCGTCGGGTCGGTGAGGGTGACCCGTTTGAGTCGGACCTGGCCGCGGATCTCGGCGACACTGCCGTCGGCGATGATCCGGCCGTGGTCCATCACCACGACCCGGTCGGCCAGCGCCTCCACCTCCTCGATGTAGTGGCTGGTCAGCAGGACGGCTCCGCCGTCGGCGTGGAAGGAACGGATGCCGTCCCACAGCGCCCGCCGGGCGTCCACGTCGAGACCTGTGGTGGGCTCGTCCAGGAACACCAGCCGGGGTCGCCCGACGAAGGCCAGCGCGACCGCGACCCGCCGCTGCTGTCCGCCGGAGAGGCCGCCGGCCTGCCGGTCGGCCAGCGGGGCGAGGTCGAAGCGATCAAGTAGTTCGGCCCGGTCCACCGGATCGGGGAAGTGCGCCGCGACGAAGTCCACCAGTTCGGCGACCCGCCAGGTCTCCGGAAGCCCGGTCTCCTGCGGCGTCACGCCGATCACGCGCCGGGTCGACTCGCTTCGCGGGTCGCCGCCGCACAGTTCGACAGTGCCGGAACTGGGCCGCAGCAGGCCGGTCATGACGTTGATCAGCGTGGACTTTCCGGCACCGTTGGGGCCGAGCAGTCCGAGTACCTGTCCGGTAGGGATATCCAGGGACACGCCGTCAAGCGCGATCGTGTCGTGGTATCGCCGGGTGAGGTCGAGTGCTCGGGCGAGGACGGTCATGAGGAGGCCTCCGGGACCTGTCGGTTCGGGTCGGACATGATCGACGGGATGCCGGGGAAGGCGATGGGACCCGGTTCGCCGTGCGGCACGACCGGCCACGCCTGTCCGGTCCCGCCGCGTGCCAGCACCAGTTCGGCGACCTCGGCGACCCGTTCGGGCGAAAGGACCGCCACTCCCATCTCGCTGATGAACGGGATCGCCTCTCCCAGGATCGGCGTGTCGATGAAGGTGGGGCACAGCGCGTTGACGGTGACGCCCCGGTCGGCCACGGTCGGCGCGACGGAGCGGACCAGCCCGATCACGGCGTGCTTGGTGGCCGCGTAGAGCGGGTTCATCGGGCTCTCGGTCAAGCCGGCCAGGCTGGAGGTGGCCAGGATCGCGCCGGAACCCTGTTCGGTGAATACCTCCAGGGCGGCGTGCAGCCCGTAGACCACCCCGTCGAGATTGACCGAAACCAGGTCGCGGTAGTGCTCGGGCCGGAAATCCTCGATGAAACTGCCCCGTTCACCGATTCCGGCGTTCAGTACGGCGACGTCGAGGCCGCCGAAGTGCTTGATCGCGGTCTGGACGGCGGCGATGTTGTCGGCCAGCCGGGCGACGTCGGTACGGACGAAGGTGCCGGCGACCTCCCGGGCGACCGTCTCCCCGGCCGGATCGACGTCGGCGATGACGACGCGGGCGCCGCCAGACGCGAAGCGGCGGGCGATGGCCGCGCCGATTCCGCTGGCTCCGCCGGTGACGAGTGCGACTTTGCCGTCGAGGGGGTTCATGTCTGCTCCGTGGTGGACGGGACCGGCCGGGTGGCGTGGTCGATGGCGGTGGTGATCTCCCGCAGGTAGCGGTCGATGTCGAGGTCGGGATCGCGGGACAGTGCGGTGGGTACGGCGTCGATCACGCCGCGCACGATCCGGGCCATGACGGTGACGTCGAACTCCCGGAATTCGCCGCAGTCCTGCCCCGCAGCGAACAGTTGCTCCAGCGGCAACAGCAGTTGCCGGTCGAATTCGGCTGGGTCGGCGTCGGGCAGGTCAGCCAGGCCACCGCTGGTGAGAATCTCAACGAGCGCGATCATCCGGGCCGGGTGGAGGCGCATGTATTCCAGGTTCGAGCTCAGGTAGGCGCGCAGCTGGCCCGCAGGCGTGCTCTCGGCGTCGATCATCGGTGCCATGAATGCCGCTGCACCGGTGTAGACGGTGGTGACGACCTGGGCGATCAGTTCGGACTTCCCCGCGAAGTGGTACGAGATCAGTCCGCGGCTGATCCCCGCGCGGGTGCCGATCCTGCCCATCGACGCGCGGTGGTAACCGACCTCCGCGATGGTCTCGATGGCGGCGTTCACAATCTGGGCCCGCCGCGCCTCTTCGATGAAGGAGCGCGACTGGCCGTCTTGATCAGTATTTGGCACCATGGCCAAAAATTTAGCACCTCTGCCAGTGCGTTGCCAGTTCGGCCAGATCGGGGCGTCCGCCGAGCCGCGTCGGACCCGGCCGCGATGGCCCGTATCCATGCGGTCCGGCGAATCATCGTGGAAGCTTGGCGGGCGTGCTGGGCCTGGCCGGTCCGTCGGTTCAAGACCCAGGCTGCGGGCCAGCAAGGCGACTGACTGTCGCGATACGCTGCCGGGCGTGACGCGTTATCTGGTCGTGCCCGGCCGAGGAGTGCCACTTGCCGACCACTGGTCGCGCAACTGGGTCAGGGACCACCCGGAGTACCAATGGGCGCCCGAACCACCCGGGCCACCGTACGTCGCCGCCGAACGGGTCGCCGCGCTGGATGCTGCGATAAACGCCGACGGTGAGCCGGTGATTCTCGTGGCGCACAGCGCGGGATGCCTGACCGTCGCCGTCTGGGCCAGCCAACACGTTGGTCCCGTCGCTGCCGCCCTGCTGGTCACGCCGCCGTACGTGGATCCGGAATGGACTCCCGACCCCGATGAGACCGTCGATTTCTTCATCGGGGACGTGCCACGCGAGCCTCTGCCCTTCCGCTCGATCCTGGTCGCCAGCCGGAACGACCCGCATGCCACGCTCGAACAATTCGAAGCGTACGCGCGAGACTGGGGTTCGGAACTGTTCGACGCAGGCGAGGTCGGGCACCTGGACTCCAAGACCGGGTTCGGTGAGTGGCCCGACGGTCAACGCCTGGTCCGGTCATTGGCCCAGTCCGTACAGGCGTAACACCCCTGGGTTCGCTTCGGCGGAAGTGGTGCCGGTGGGTGGTCGATCGCCCGTGCCAGCTCATGCCCTGGCGAAGGCGCGGAGCGTTTCGGTTGTCGTCGGGTCGGCAGGGAAGAATGCCTCGACGGCCAGCCCGGCGACGGTGACGTCCAGTGGTGTGCCGAAGAGGGTGGTGGTGCTGAAGAAGGAGAGCTCCTGGTCGTTGTGGCGGTATCGGAGGGGGATGACGACGCGGGAAACGGCATCACTGACCGGTGCCGCTGGGTCGTTGTCGCCGGGATAACCGCGAAGCTCCTCGTACAGTTCGTACAGGGCCGGGTCATTGGTTGTCGCGGCCTGCTGGCGTAGCCGATGGAGCAGGTGAGCGCGCCACTCCGGCAGGTTGAGGATTCGCGGAGCCATACCGTCGGGGTGCAGGCTGAGCCGCAGCACGTTGATCGGTGGGGTGAGCAGGTGAGGCTCGGCACCGGCGGTGAGCAGGGCGACGGCCGGGTTGGCTTCGAGGAGATGCCAGTGCTGGTCGACGAGGACCGCGGGGTACGGGCGGTGTCCGTCGATAATCTGCCGTATGGCGGCACGTACCGGAGCCAGTTCCGGGTCGCTCAGCTGGTGGCTGGGATAAGCGGGCGCGTAGCCGGCGGCGAGCAGCAGCGTGTTGCGTTCCGCCAGCGGAAGGTCAAGCTGCGCCGCCAGCCGCAGGAGCAGCTCCGGACTCGGCCGGGATCGGCCGGTCTCGACGAAGCTCAGATGTCGGGCCGACACCCCCGTCTCGATCGACAGGTCGAGCTGACTCACCCCGCGAGTTCGGCGCCAGTCGCGCAGCAGATCCCCGACTGGTCGAACCGCCCTGGTCGTAGTCGTCACGCCGCCGACCTTAATTGCCGCGCTGGCGCACCGATCATTACCTGCGAGGTAATCGACAGCGCGCTGAGGGGCCGGAGATCATCTCTTCCAGGTACGGCGACCACGCCGTCCCCTTCCACAATCGAGGAGAGATCCCCATGGCTACCACGTTCGATGAGCTGGCCGAGCGGTACATCGCGATCTGGAACGAGACCGATCCGGCGAAGCGGCGCCGCGACATCGACGAACTGTGGGCCCCCGAGGGGCGCTATGTCGACCCGATGGCCATCGCCGAGGGCAGGGACGCGATCGACGCGACGATCGGCGCCGTGCAGAGCCAGTTTCCCGGCATGACGTTCCGGTTGGTCGGCCCGGTCGACGGCCACCACAATCAGGCTCGCTTCACCTGGGAGTTGGGGCCAGCAGGCGTCGAGGCACCGATCGTAGGCTTCGATGTCGCAGTGACCGACGACAACGGACGGCTGACCCAGGTTCTGGGCTTCCTGGACCGCGTTCCGGCGATGTAGCGATCCCCGTTCTTCCTGCCCGGCTTTCTGCTCACCGATCGGCTGCGTACACCGACGAGGATCGCCGGGTCGCCAGCAGCGCCGCCAGGCGGTCGGCGGTGTCGCTGGTCCGGGTCGGCACCTGGACCGACAGTTGCAGATCCGGGGCGATGGCGGGGCGGAGGATGACCTCGTCGAGTTCGAGACGTCCGGCGACGGGGTGCTCGAAGACCTTGTGGCCGCCGACCCGGGGCCGAACCTCGCCGCTGTTCCACCAGTCGAGCACGGCCGCCCTGACGCCGGCTGGCGTGCATGTTCTCTCCGGGGCGCTCGACGTCCTGTTCCAGCAGGGCACCACGTCGGACACCTTCACGATCCGGCGGTACCGGTAGCGGCGGCGACCGGCCGATCGGACGGGTCCGACTTGGTGGAATAGGAGTCACCCGTCGGTGAACCGTGGCTGGTTGTGCGTCGTGGTACCCGCAACCAGCCATGGATACCGAGGAGCACGTTAATGACCCAACGTGATGCGAGCCGCCGACGGCTTGCGCGTGTCATCGCGACGCTGACCTGCTGCGCGGCCGTGGTCGGCCTGGCCGCCGCACCGGCGGCGATGGCCGACGCCAGCACCCCGATCGTCGGCGTGGCCGGGAAGTGTGTCGACGTCCAGTGGTCCGGAACCGCGAACGGCACGACCGTCTGGCTGTGGGACTGCAACGGCACCGACGCGCAGAACTGGGCCGGGGTGGGGGAGCGGGGCACCCTCCGCGCCTTCGGCAAGTGCCTGGACGTGGCCGGTGGTGCCCACCGGGACGGCACCCGGGTGCAGCTGTGGGACTGTAACGGCACCGACGCGCAGAGCTGGTCAGCGGAGAACGGGAAGCTGATCAACACCGGGTCCGGCAAGTGCCTGGACGCGGCCGGTGGGGCGGCGACCGGGACGCCGTTGCAGATCCGGAGCTGCTCCGGGGCCGCCACCCAGGCGTGGAACCCGCGCGGCGGGTCGGCGGTTGCCCAGCCGGTGGCGAAGAAGGGCGTCGCCACGTGGCAGTTCTCGCGTAGCGGCGACGGCATCCGCGACGTGGGCGCGGCCTGGTACCACGACTGGTCCACCTCGAACAGCGACGTGCCGGCGACGGCCGAGTTCGTACCGATGATCTGGGGTGCCGCGTTCGTCAACGACGCGGAGCTGACCACCGCAAAGCGGTCCGGGCGTACGCTGCTCGGTTTCAACGAGCCGGACCTGCCGTCGCAGGCCAACATGTCGGTCGAGCACGCGCTGGACCTGTGGCCCCGGCTCCAGGGCACCGGCATGCGGCTGGGCAGCCCGGCCGTCGCCTTCGGGGCCGACACCCCGGGCGGCTGGCTGGACCGGTTCATGGCCGGCGCCCGTGAGCGCGGGCTGCGGGTCGACTTCATCGCCCTGCACTGGTACGGCTCGGACTTTGGCGACGACGCGGCGAACCACCTGATGCAGTACGTGCGCGCGGTCCACGAACGCTACCGCCTGCCGATCTGGATCACCGAGTTCGGTCTGATCGACTTCAGCCAGGGCCGGCCCCGCCACCCGACGCCGCAGCAGCTCGTCACCTTCATCGGCAAGGCGACCGCCGCATTGCAGGCCACGCCCTACGTCGAGCGGTACGCCTGGTTCGGGCTGCCGGCCACCGGCGAACACGCGGCGCACGGTCTGTACCGCGAGAACGGCAGCGCCACCGAGGCGGGCGCCGCCTACCGGGCGGCGGGCCGTTCGTAGGTCCTGACGGCCGGCAGCCGGTGCCGCGGTCTCATCGGCTGCCGGTCGGTGGACCGCGGTTCACCGCGCCGTCCCCGCACCGTCGGGAGGTCTGGGGGCGTAGGCGAGGCGTCACCTTCATGGCGTACTGCCGCACGGTCGGCGTACCTGGTTAGTCGGTATTGGGTAATTTGCTTCACGTATGGGTTCTTTACTCTTGTCTGACTACATGCCTGGAGGGTCTGCGATGGTTACCAGGACCACGGGAGGGTCGGCGGCTGCGGCCCTGCTGGCGTGCGTGCTCGTCGGCATCCCCGCCTCCCCGGTGCGAGCCGAGGCCAGCGAACGCGTCGAGCGGTGGGCCGTGATGCTGAAGGACTCGGTCACCGACCCTGCCGCGATCGCGAAGCAGCAGGTCGGGCGCCTTCGCGCGCCGGTGAGACACGTGTACGACGTCGACGTCAACGGTGCCGCCCTGAAGGGCTACGTGGTCGAGGCGACCGCTGCCCAGGTACGCAAGATCGGCCGGGACAGCCGGGTGGAGAACGTGGAGCGGGACGTCAAAATCCGGCTGGACAAGATTGTGCGGTCGGAGCAGGAGTCCCGCCGGGCGGATGCGTCGCCCGAGGCCGAGCAGCCGTTGGGCGGGTTGCTGCCGCGCAGCGTGCCCTGGGCTGGCGACGCGCTCTCGTACTGCCAGCAGTGGGGGCACTGCCGTGTCGGCGCGTTCTCGGCGGTGAACCGGAGTGTCGGTCACCTGCACGCGCCACAGTTCATCGTCCCGGCACCGGCGTCGGTAGGCGTGGCCGTCCTGGATTCCGGCATCGACCCGGGGCACCCTGACCTGCGCGTCGAAGGAGCCGTCAACTTCTCGCCCAGCCCTACGACCAACGACGTGATGGGACACGGCACTGCGGTCGCCGGGGTCATACAGGCCCTCAACAACGGCATCGGCGTCGAAGGGGCCGCGCCGGGAACGCCTGTGTGGAATGTCAAAGTGATCAATGACAACAATGTGGCCCTGCTGTCCGACGTGGCCATGGGTCTGATCTGGGTGGCTCAGAACGCGCGAGCGAAGAACATCCGGGTCGCCAACATGAGCCTGGGCGGAACGTCTCCATGGGGGCCACTACAGAAGGCCCTCCGTGTGGTGTCAGCGGCCGGAGTCGTGCCGGTGGCCGCTGCGATGAACGCCAACACGTCCGAGCGCTGGTACCCGGCGGGCTATCCCGAGGCGCTCGCGGTCGCCGCCACCGACCGCAATGATCAGCGGGCCAGCTTCTCGAATTTCGGCGCGGACTGGGTGGACCTGGCCGCCCCCGGAGTCAGTATCCTGACGACCTTCCCCACCTATCCGAACGGCTCCGGCATTCAGGATTACGGCTCGGCAAGCGGCACGAGCCTGGCCGCGCCCTTCGTTTCGGCGGGAGTGGCGCTCTGCATCACCTCGGGCGACTGTCGAGGTGGCCCTCGACTGATCGCAGCCAGGGTGCAGGGAGACACGCAACGAATCCCCGGTACCGGCACCGAGTACCGCTCCGGGTTGCTCCAGATCGGCCCCTACTGGTTGGGCAGGGGTTGGGGGCTCGGGATGCTGTCGAACCAGTTCTGAGGGCTTCGGGATCGACGTCGGCCTCATAGGGTAGGCGCCATGAAGCCGAAGGAGCTGAGTCCAGGAAATGCGAGCCGCCTGCCGGCCCGTTACGACCTTGAGGTGGATGAGGACCTCCGGGAGATCATGCCGCCGGCACCGGAGGACTCGACCGAGGAGACCGACCTGGCGACGTTACTGGACAACGCCGATTAGCTCGACGTACGCGCGCCAGGTCGCATCGGCCCGCCACCGCGATTTCCGAGGCGGACCTGTCACGATGTGCTCCTGATCGGACATGGATTAGGCGTGGGCTCCGGGATTGAGCACGAGGACCGCTTCCGACGCGTCTACGCGGTCAACTTCGAATCGCTGTTGGCGTACGCGATGCGCCGCGTCGAGCAGCCGGAAGATGCGGCGGACGTGGTCGCCGAGACCTTTCTCATCGCCTGGCGGCGCAGCCGCGACATGCCGCCTGAGGCCGAGGCCCGGCTCTGGCTCTACGGGGTGGCCCGGCGGGTGCTGGCCAACCACCACCGCGCCGGCCTGCGCCGGGAGCGGCTGGGCGAGCGGTTGCGGCAGCGGCTCAGGATCAGCGCCGCCGCCGACCCGGGCAGCCAGGTGCCCGAACGGCTCACGGTACGCACCGCGCTGGCCCGGCTGGGCGAGTTGGACCGGGAGGTGTTGATGCTGACCTTCTGGGAGGGGCTGGAGCCGCGCGAGGCGGCTGCCGTCCTTCAGGTGAGCCCGACGGTGGTCCGTACCCGGCTCTCCCGCGCCCGCGCCCGATTACGGGATCTCGTCGGTGACGATCTGGGACCGCCCGGACATGTACTCGACGTCATGGCCGCACGCACCTCGAAGGAGGGCAGATGAGCGAGGAGCCGCTCGACCGGATGGTTCGAGACGCCGACCCGTACCGACCGGGGGCCATCCGGCACCTCGACGAGGCCGCGCAGCACCTCCTGGAGGAGATCGTGTCCGTACCGAACCCCGAGCCCGTCGCCGAACCGCTTGGCAGACGCTTCCGACCGCGCCGCGCGGTGCTCAACGGCCTCGCTGGCGCGAGCGTCGCGGCCACCCTGCTCGCCGGTGTGCTTGTCGTCTCGACCCTGCGTGGCCAGCCGGAGGAGCCGGCGATCCCGCCGATCACCGCCGAGACGATGGACCCGGAGGGCTATTCGGCGATGGTCCTGAGGGCGGCCGAGGAGAACCCACGGCTGCTGATCGACCAGCCTGGCTGGACGGCGACCGGCGCGTACGGCTTCGCCGAGAAGGAGGGCAGCCTGACCTTCAGCAACGGCGGACGGCAAGTCGAGATCACCTGGTACCCGGCGAGCCAGCACGACAGCTACTACCGGGACCGGCTGCACGTCAGCGAGCCGGAAGAGGTTCGGGTCGACGGCTGGCCGGCCGACCTGTTCCGGTACTCCGACAGCGACTTCGCGGCCATGCTTCGCCCGCGCGACGGCTCCTTCGTCGAATTCCGTACCGGTGGCGACTGGACGCGCAGCGAGTTCGACCGGGTACTGGCCGACGTGGTCCGCGTCTCCGCCCGTGCCTGGCTCGCCGCCCTGCCGGCCGGGATCGTCACCCCGGAACGCGCGGACGAGCAGGCGGCCACGATCCTCGCCGACGTGCCGCTCCCGCCCGGCTTCGACGCCACCGCGCTGCGCGGTCTCGGCGTCAACGACGCCTACCAGTTCGGTGCCCGGGTGACCAGCCGGGTCGGCTGCGCCTGGATCGCCGAATGGCAGCGCGCGAAGGAGGCCGGCGACGATGCCGCCCGGCAGCGGGCCGCAGCGGCGATGCGCAGCAGCCACAACTGGAAGGTGCTGCACCAGATGGACGAGGAGGGCGCCTGGCCGGAGGTGTTCTGGGAGATCGCCGACAAGGTCGCCGCCGGTAAGAACCCGGACGGGTACAAGAGCGCCCTGGGCTGCGAGTAGCCGGCCCGGACCTGGTTCGACGGCCACTTCCCCGGTTCGGGGAGGTGGCCGTCGAGCCGCGCGATCGGTTGGGGCAGGGGAGATGGGTCAGGCTTCGCCGCGCAGCCATCGCCGGAGCCGGTCGAGGGGGCCGGTGCGAGGTGCCGGCGGCAGCGCGCGGAGCAGCTCGGCGTCGGTGGCCGGGCGGGCGTCGAAGGCGACGGTACGCAGGAACTGCCGGTCGACCCCGAGACCACCGATCGCGTACACGTCGACGGGACCCCGCCGCAGGACGTAGCCATGGTCTTCGGCGGTACGCCGGTACCAGAGCCCCTCCTCGGAGGAGACACACTCGACGGTGAGGCCGCACGGCTCCTGGTGGCTGACCGCGTCGACGGTGATGTGCACGCTCTGCGGCGCCGCCTTCGGGTCGGTGGGCGCGAGCTGTACGCCCGGCGGGATCCCCAGCAGTTGTGCGCCGTACTCGGGCACGTCGGCGGTGTACAGGTCGTCGGTGTGGTGGTCGAACCGGGCTCGCTCCGCCTTGCTCAGCGGGCGCAGGGTGGCCACCGCGTCGCGTAGCACCTGCTGGTCGACCGAGTGCGGTGCGACCAGCTCGACGAAAGCCTTGCCGCTGCGTACCTGGTAGCCGTGGTTGACCACGCCACGGCGGTACAGCAGGCCGCCCGGCTCCCGCACACACTCGGCGGTCCGCAGCTGGGAGTCGAGTGCCGTCTCGCCGCACGGCCCCGGTTCGGTGACGGTCTCGCGGTACGCGACGATCGTGATCAACCGCAGCGGTGGGATCGCCGACTCGTCCTGCGGTACGAACAGCCGGGTGCCGAGCCGGTCCCCGTACGCCGTGTCGACCGGGCGGTACCCGGGGATGGTGACCACGTACTCCAGCTCGCGCGAGACGTTGGCGTGCGCCAGCCGTACCGTCAGCTCGGTGGGGCCGGACCTGGCCAGTGCGACGAGCCCGAACCCGAGCAGCACCGCGAGCACAGTGCCCGAGGCGAGCCGGCGCCGCGCGCCGCGGAGCAGCAACCCGGCGACGAGGGCGTACGCCGCACCGCCGAACAGGGGCCGGAGCAGCTGATGGTCGCTGATGCCCAGCCCCGCCTCGTCGGTAAGCGCCCAACCGAAACCCCACAGTGCGGTACCGGCGGCGAACACCAGCAGCGCCCACGCCAGTTGCCGGTGCGGCGTGCTGCCCAGCACCGTGACCGGGGCGGTCAGCCGTACCGTGCCCCAGAGCAGGACGACCAGCCCGACCGTTCCGGCGAGCAACGCCACCACCACCACGGCGCCGCTGCCGGTGAAGAGCATGATGAGCGTCAGCAGGTACACGTTCGGCAGGAGGAGCCCGCCCAACGCCCAGACGATGCCGAGCTGTACGGCCACCAGCGGCGACCGAGCCGGCGGTGCGGAAATCGACGTGGTCATGGGGCCAGCTTCGCGGTCGCGCCCGACGGGGCACATCCGCCGCCGTACTCAATTCGAGCGGAAGGTACGGCGGTAGGTGTCCGGGGGTACGCCGATCGTGCGGTGGAAGTGGCGGCGCAGCGTCGTCGCGGTGCCCATGCCGGCGGCCGTGGCTATCGCGTCGATGCTGTCGTCCGTGTTCTCCAGCAGTTCCTGGGCGCGGCGGATCCGCTGGGTCAGCAGCCACCGCAGTGGGGTGGTGCCGGTTGTCGAGCGGAAGTGGCGGGCCAGGTGGCGCGAACTCAGGTTCGCCTGGCGGGCCAGGTCCTCCACGGTGAGGGGTTGGTCCAGCCGCCGCATCACCCAGGGGAGCAGTTCGGCCAGGGGGTGGCCGTCCTGGGTGGGCACCGGGGTGGTGACGAACTGGGCCTGGCCACCCGCCCGGTGGGGCGGCACGACCAGGCGTCGGGCGGCCACGTTGGCGACCGCCGAGCCGCGGTCGCGGCGGACCAGGTGCAGGCAGAGGTCCATGGCTGCGGCCTTGCCCGCCGAGGTGAGCACGCTGCCGTTGTCGACGTAGAGCACGTCCGGGTCGACCTGCACCCGGGGGTAGCGCGCGGCCAGTTCCTCGGTGTGCGCCCAGTGGGTGGTCGCCTGCAGCCCGTCGGTGGCGGCGATCGCGACGGAACGCGGGGCGGAAGTCATGTCGGAAACTGTACGCGTCGTGTCGTTCCGGACACTGGCACCGAGGGGGCGACGGGAACAGGATCTTCTTGGTGGATCACTTCGAACATGCGGAGCAGACATGGGATCGGGTCGGGACGTGGCGGTGTTCGGTGCGTACGGGCACACCGGGCGGTTCGTGGTCGCGGAGTTGTGTGAGCGCGGGTACGTCCCGCTGCTGCTCGGTCGTGACCAGGACAGGTTGCTGGCGTTGGCGCAGACCCGACCGGGGCTCCAGGCGCGGCCGGCGTCGGTCGACGATCCGGCCTCGCTCGACCGCGCGCTGCACGGCGCAGCGGCGGTCATCAACTGCGCCGGTCCGTTCGCCACGACCGCCGCCCCGCTCGTCGAGGCGGCGTTGCGCGCCGGCCTGCCGTACGTCGATGTGGCGGCCGAGATCGAGGCGAACCTCGACACGTTCGCGCACTTCGCGGAGCGGGCCCGCGCCGCCGGCACGGTGGTGGTGCCCGCGATGGCCTTCTTCGGCGGCCTCGGCGACCTGCTGGTCACCACAGCCATGGATGACTGGACGGCGGCGGACGAGGCACACATCGCCTACGGCCTCAGCGATTGGCACCCGACCGGCGGAACGCTCGCGTCGGGCACGGTTTCGGCGCAGCGCCGGGGTGGCCGCCGGGTGCGCTACACCGGTGGGCAGCTGGAATACCACGACGACGTGTTGCCGACCCTGGAGTGGCCGTTCCCGGCTCCGCTCGGTTCGCAGCGCGTAATCGCGGAGTTCAGCATGGCCGACATCGTCACGGTTCCCAGCCACCTGGCCGTTCCGCAGGTGTGCACCTACATGACCGCCAAGGCCGCTGCGGACCTGTCCAGCTCCGGCATCTCGGCACCGGTCGCCGTGGACGGGCGCGGACGCTCCGCGCAGACCTTCGTCGTCGACGTCCTCGTCCGCTCCGGCGGCACCGAACGCCGCGCCGTCGTCACCGGTCAGGACATCTACGCCAGCAGCGCGCCGCTGGCGGTGGAGGCCGTCGACCGCATCCTCAGCGGCCGGACCAGGACCACCGGGGTCGCCTCCGCCGGCGCGGTCTTCGACGCCCCGGACTTCCTGCGTGCACTCTCTCCGCACCTCTCGCTGCACGTCCCGCTCGGCAACCACAGCTGACCGGCGTCCGGCGCCGGGATCAGGGCCTTCTACTTGTCGTGCTGGCGGCGCACCATCTCGCTGATCCAGGTGGGCGCGAACGGAGACGTGCAGCCCGGGGAGGTCGGGTAGTCCTTGAGCACCTCCAGGCGCTCGCCGATGTCGATCGCGCGGGCGCGGTGCTCGGGATGCTCGATTCCGATCTGGGCCAGGCAGTTGTTCATTGCCCACTGGAGTCGGTCCGGGGCGTCCTTCATCTCCGCCTCGATGAGGTCGAGCAGCCCGGCGAGGTCGAGGCCCTCGGGTTTCTTGGCCACTCGTTCGGTGGTGAGCGCCCAGCCGGCACTCGCGACCACCGGGTCCGGATCGGCGAACCAGGCCCGGCGCAGTTCCTCGGCGTGCGGGCTCTTCTTCACCACGTAGTTGACCAGCCAGTCGTGCACCTTGGGGGCGCGCGCCTGGCGGATCATGGCGGCCAACTCGTCCCGCTCGAACGCCTTCGGCCGGCAGATCAGCAGCGCCAGCAGTCGTGCCGCCGTGTCGCCCGTGGCCCATAGTTGGCGCGCGAGTTCCTGCTGCGTCTTCAGCCGCTTGGCGAGCGCGCGGAGCTTGCTGAGGTTGACGCCGTGATCGTCGCCGTGCCGCTCGTTCACCGCGCGCATCTTCGGGTCCTCAAGCGTGGCCAGCTCGGCCATCACCTCGGCCACCGTGGTCTCGGCCACCCTGAGTCTCCCCTCCGTCACCTGCGCGATATAGCTTACGGCTCACCCGGCCGGTTGTACGCGCTGCTCCATGCGGCCCAGCCGGTCGATGCTCATCGTCACCACGTCGCCCGACTCCAGGTAGGGGAACCGGCCCGACAGCGCCACGCCCTGCGGGGTGCCGGTGTTGATGACGTCACCCGGCTCCAGCACCATGAACTGGCTCAGCGACCAGATCAGGTGGTACACCCCGAACACCATGTCGGCGGTGGAGGAGTCCTGCCGGGGCTCGCCGTTGACCCAGCTGCGCAGCCGCAGCCTCTGCGGGTCGCCCACCTCGTCCGGGGTCACCAGCCACGGGCCCATCGGGTTGAACGTCTCGCAGCACTTGCCCTTGGACCACTGTCCGCCGGAGACCTCCAACTGGAACGTACGCTCGCTGACGTCGTTGGAGATGGTGTATCCGGCGATGACGTCGGGTGCCTCCGCCGGGGAGTCCAGGTAGCGGGCCCGCCTGCCGATGACCACCGCCAGCTCGACCTCCCAGTCCACCTTGGACGATCCGCGCGGCAGCAGCACGGTGTCGTGCGGGCCGACGACGGTGTTGGGGGTCTTGAAGAAGACGACCGGGTGCTCGGGCGGCGCGGCACCCGACTCCGCGGCGTGTTCGGCGTAGTTCATGCCGATGCAGATGACCGCGCCGGGCCGGGCGAGCGGCGCACCCAGCCGTTGACCGGCCGGATCGAAGGCGGGCAGGCCACCGCCGGCCACGGCCTCCCGCACCCGAGCCAGGCCGTCGCCGGCCAGGAACGCGGCGTCGATGTCGCCGGTGATCCCGCTGACGTCGACGAAGGTGTCGTCGTCGAGCGCCGCGACCGGACGTTCGGCCCCGACTTCCCCCACCCGCAGCAGCCGCATCGACCCACTCCCGTCCGTTGCATGTCCCGTGATCCCTTGAACCTGGCACGATATTCCATCCGGCGGCGCGGCCACCCCTGCTGTCCCACCTGCGGACCGCGTCGGCCGCCACGCCCGCCTCGGTCCGCGTCGGCCGCCACGCCCGCCCCGGCCGGCCGTGGTGGGACGGGTAGCGTCGAGGTCATGTCACTGGAGGCCATCGGGGCGCTGCGGGAACGGGTGCGCCGGGCGGTGTATGAGCACGTCGTCGCGCGGTCGGAGCCGGTCAGCCGGAACGAGGTGGCCGAGGCGGTGGGCATCGGCCGCACCCTGGCGGCCTTCCATCTGGACAAGCTGACCGAGGCGGGGCTGCTGGAGACGACCAACGCGGCACGCCGCGGCGGTCCGGGGGCGGGCCGGCCGGCCAAGCTGTACCGCCGGTCGGCCGCCGAGCACGCGGTGAGCCTGCCGCCGCGCGACTATCGGCTGTTGGCCGAGGTGCTGGCGGGTGCGATCGAGCGGGCCGGCGTGGAGCCGGTGGCCTACGCGGCAGCCCGGGAGCAGGGTGCCGAGTTCGCCGGGGAGGAGATGATCCCGCGCCTGGTGGCGCTGGGATACGAGCCCTTCGAGGACGTCGACGGGACGATCCGATTGCGCAACTGCCCGTTCCACGCTCTGGCGGCGGCGCACCCCGCACTGGTCTGCGGGTTGAATCTGGCATTTCTCAAGGGGCTGGTGGGCGACGGCGGGGAAGACGTGCGGCTCGAACCGGGCCCGACCGGATGCTGCGTCGCGATCAGATCTAAAAACAAGATTCATTGACATAGACGGTACGCTTGCCGCATGGCCGACCATCACCTCGCGCAACTGAACATCGCTCGACTGCGTGCCCCGCTCGACAGCCCCGAGCTTGCCGACTTCGTCGCCCTGCTGCCGGAGATCAACGGCCTGGCCGAGCGGTCGCCCGGCTACGTCTGGCGGCTACAGGATGACTCCGGCGACGCGAGCGCGCTGCGGCCCCTCGGACCGGACGTCGTCGTGAACCTGACCGTGTGGCAGTCGGTCGAGTCGCTGCACGGCTTCGTGTACCGCAGCGTGCACCTGGAGCCGATGCGCCGTCGGCGGGAGTGGTTCGTTCCCCACGACGAGGCGCATCTCGTGCTCTGGTGGATCCCCGCCGACACCCTGCCGACCATCGACGAGGCCACCGAACGGCTGGACCTGCTGCGCCGCCGCGGCCCGTCGCCGGCGGCGTTCACGCTCCGCGAGCCGTACCCCGCTCCCGGCAGGCTCGCCGTCTGACGAGCGGCGCCGCGGCCTGGCACCGGGCCGGAACCGACCAGGACTGCGGCAAGGCGGCTCGGCGGAGCCGCGGGTCAGGCGAAGACCAGCAGTGGCTCGTCGGCCGTCCGTACGCCTATGAAACAGGCCGCCGAGGTACGGCAGCCCCGTCGCACCTCCCGTACGCCGTGCATCCGACCGGCCCCGAAGATGACCAGATCACCCTTGTCGGGGAGCACCGTGTCGTGCGGTGGACCCACCCGCTCGGGTTCGAGACCGTAGTCGAACGGATCCGTCTTGAGCGCGACGAACTCCTCCTCGGAGAGGTACCCCCAGAAGTCGATCTCGCCGCCGTCACCGGGGGCCGGTACCTCCAAATAGATGTTGACGCCCAGCCGGCGTCGCAGCCGGTACGTGTCGAGCAGCGGGATGCGCAGCCGGTCGATGTGTGGCCGGCCGCGTCCACCCGGGGTCATCCGGCGCAGCACACCCGGCAGCATCATCCGCCCCTCGTGGCGGCCCACCGTGGCACCCTGCGGCCACATCTCGTCCAGGTCCAGCCGGATCAGGTCGGTGGGGGAGGGCTGCCCGGCGAAGACCTCGTGCCGGATCAGGCAGGTGGTGGCCGCCGCGGTGTCCAGGTAGCGGCGTACGCTCTCGCCGCCGTTGGCCACCTCGCCCATCGACGTACCGACGCTTGTGAACTCCTTGGTGAGCAGGAAGTTCGCCGCTTCCGCGGCCCGGATCACGCGGGGCAGAGCGGCGTCGCAGAGCGCCGCCGGGTAATACTCGCGGTGCCAGATCAGGTCGATCTCGCCGAGTGCGATGTCCCGTAGGGACTCGGCGGTCAGCCGGTCGCTGCGGCGCAGTTCGTCGCCCACGTCAACTCCTCGTCCTGGACGCTCCCGATCCCCGCTTGTCGCTTCATTCCCCGCTGAGCTGCCGTAGTTCCTCCTCGGCACGGAGGGTGTCCGGATGGCCGTCACCGAGGATCCGGCGGCGGTCCGCCACCACCCCGAGCAGCACCTTCTCCGCCTCCGCCCGGCGGTCGGTGGCGAGTAGCGCGTGCGCCAGGCTGTGCCGCGCCGCGATCATGCCGAGGTGCTGGACCTGCCGCCTCGCCGTGTCGGTGGCGAGGATCGCGCGCAGGTCGGCGAGGGCCTCGGCCGCCTCGCCCTGAGCCAGCCGGCAGATGTCCAGGGTGTGCCGGACGGTAAGCGTCTCGAAGTGGTCGGGTGCCCAGTGCCGCAGCCGGATGTCGAGGATCTCGGTCAGCTCCGCCCGGGCGTCCGCGTACCGACCCTGGGCGACGACGGCGCGGGCCAGGCTGTGTCGCGCGGTCATGGTGTCCCGGTCCTCCGCTCCGCGGACCCGGAACTCGGCCCGGACGATGTCCCGCAACTCCTCCTCGGCCTCCTGCCACCGGCCCTGTTCCAGGATGGTGCGGGCCAGCTTGTGCCGGCTGGCCAGGGTGTTGCGATGCTCCCGGCCCAGCAACGCCTCGCGGGCCGGGATCACCTTGCGGAGTTCCTCCTCGGCCCAGGCGAGCTGACCCTGCTCCAGGGCGGCGCGGGAGCGCTCGTGCCGCAGGCTCAACACGGCCCGCTCGTCCAGGTCGAGGCCGATCCGCCGGCACCCGGCGAGGCAGCGGTCCAGGAAGATCTCCGCCTGACCGGGCAGGCCCACCGCCAGGGTGTAGCGGGCGATCAGCCGAGCCAGATCGAGGGCGGTGGCGAGCAGGTCCGGCCGGGCCTTGGGCAGTTCCCCCGCGTCCAGGAAGTCAAGCACCGCGCCGGAGGTGGGCGGCGCCAGCACGTGCCAGCTCGCCCACTTGTCCGGCTCGTCCGGGTCGAACTCCTCCTCCCGTGGCCGGTCCGGGTCGCGCAGGCGCAACGCGTCGAGCAGGTCGAGGACCAGCTCGTGGTAGGTGGCCCGGTCGGTCACCACGTCGGGATGCGCGCGGACCAGCTCCCGGACCAGCGGGTGCAGGGTCACCACGTGGGCCACCGGAGACTGGGCCGGCAACGACTCGATCACCGTGAGGTCGACAAGCGCGAAGTCGGCCAGCGAGCGCAGCACCTCCCGCAGCCGCTGCGCACCGATCTCGCCGACCAGCGGGGAGGCGCTGAGCCGCACCGGGTCGAGCAGGACCGGGTACGGAATCGGCGCGTCGCCCAGGCAGGCCAGCAACCGCAGGACCGGTCGGGCCTGGTCGAGGCCCCGGCCGGCGAGCAGGTCGAGGGACATCTCCCAGGACTGCACCACCGGCCGGACGGCCTGGTCGACGTCGCTGCTGCGGCTCCGGATCGTACCCACGGCACGGCTGTCGAGGGCCCGCCGGTAGTCCTCGAAGGTCCGGATCGACGAGTTGACGCCACCCACCGGGATGCGATTCGCCTCGGCGAGGTACGTCCCGGCGCCACGTAGGGCCAGCGGGTGGCCCTTGAGTCGCGCGGCGAGCGCCGTGGCGTGGGCCAGCGAGCCTGGGGCCTCCCCGGCCAGGTCGACAAGTACCTGCGCGCCGTCGGCGGGAGCCAGTTCCCGGACCGGGTGCAGGGTGGACCACTCGCCCCAGGTCTCCTTTCGACCGTCGCGGGTGGTGACCAGGACCAGCCCGTTGGGCGTACGCGGCTGGCGGAACCAGCCCGTGCCGTCGGCGACCCGGCCGTCCGCCGGGGCGAGCAGGGCCGGCTCGTCGGCGTTGTCGAAGACGAGCAGCCAGGGACGGCCGAAGTCGTTAAGCAGGTCCCAGACCAACTCGACCGGGCTGCGCGCCTTGCCCGCCCAGGCCAGGTCGAGCTGGCTGCCCGGCGCCTGGAGCTGGCCGGCGATCTCGCGCATGCCGGCGCTGACCCGGGCCGAGTCCTTCGCCGAGATCCACCAGACCTTCCGGCCGCGCTCTTCCAGCCGGTGGGCCACCTCCTGCGCGGTCATGCTCTTACCGCAGCCGCCGAGCCCCCAGAGGATCTGCGCGGCCTCCTCCGGCCGGCGGCTCGTCCGGGCCGGCGGCTCGGCGGCCCGCATGATCAGCTCGACCAGGTGATCGCGACCGCGTAGCGGTGAGCGACCGCGTCGCGGCGGGATTACGGAGAATTCGGCGTCCGAGGTCAGACCGATCATGGGGTGGGGTGCCATGCGGCGGCCGGAGTGGCGACAGGGGACGGACGGGTGCGACTCATCTGATCTCCCGGAGGGGCGGGACGACAGGGGTCAGGTGCCCGGGCCGCCTGGTTGCGGCCGGTCGTGTGATCCGTACCCCAACCTTACCGGCTCGTCGTCGCCGCATCACCGCGAGCAACCGGAGCGGCCTGTTTGGATGGCCACCTTCGGCGGAACGCGAACGGGAGCGGTCCGAGTAACCGAGTGCTGGCGGGCCGTCAGTACGGTGAGGCGATGCTGCGGGTGGACGTCGGTGCCTACCTCGCCGTTGCGCTGCACCTCGACTGGGGCTCCGTCCCGGACTGGGTGGGCGGGCTCGGCACGGTGGGCACCCTGCTGTTCGGCGTGCTGAGTCTGCGACGCGAGGTCCGCCAGCGGCGCCGGGAGGAGCGGGCGGCCCGGGCCCGCCAGGCCCGACTCGTCTCGACGACCACCCGGACCGAGGGCGGCGGCGTACTCCGGGTGCGGGTGGCCAACGACAGCGGTCAGCCCATCTTCGACCTTGCGCTGGTGCCCGTCGTCGCGACGGGACCCGCCGGGCGGCCCAACACGGCGCTGCCCGTCTCGGCCGTCACCGGTCCCACCGACCGGCTCGACGGCAACGGCAGCGCCGAACTGTTCCTCACCGTGGACCGGTCCGTGGACCTGACCGGGTACGCGTCGACGACTGTCGAGTTGAGCTTCACCGACCAGCAGGGGGACCGCTGGCGACGGCAGGGGCGGCAGGAGCCGGAGCTGGATCTCGGACCCGACATCAACACCCCGTGATCGACGGTCGTTGACGGGCGGGCATCGAGGGAGGTCGGTAGGTTGCAGGCATGGGCCTGCCACATCTGCTCGTCGTGACCCCCGGCATCCGTGCGTACCGGGAGTACCTGCTTGAGTCGATCAGTAGCGCGTACCGGGTCCATCTGGTGGCGACCGAGCCGCCGACATGGGAGCGCGGATATCTGGACGGCTGGACGGTCATCGCCGATCTCGCCGACGCGGGGGAGTTGGTCTCGGTCGCCAAGGGGCTCACCGAGCGGGACCCGGTCGACGGGGTGATCTGCTGGGACGAGACGTGGATCGTCCAGACCGCGCAGGTGGCGGCGGCGCTCGGCCTGCCCGGCGACCCGGCGGTGGTCCAGCGGTGCCGGGACAAGCACGGCACCCGCGCCGCGCTCGCCGCCCACCGGGTGCCGCAACCGCGCTCACGCCTGGTGGGCGGCGGCGACGAGGCGGTGGCGGTGGCCGGCGAGATCGGGTTTCCGGTGGTGCTCAAGCCCCGGGCGCTGGCCGGCAGCTTCGGCGTGGTCAAGGCGGACGACCCGGCGGCGGTACGCCGGTTCGTCGGGTTCACCGCGGGCAGCGGCCGGATGGCCCCGGAGTTGCCGGTGCACGAGCGCAACATCCTGGTGGAGGAGTACGCCGAGGGCCCGGAGATCAGTGTCGACTCGGTGGTGTACCGGGGCGAGGTGATTCCGCTCTGCATCGCCCGCAAGGAGGTCGGCTTCGCGCCGTACTTCGAGGAGACCGGGCACGTGGTCGATCCGGCCGACCCGCTGTGGCAGGACGCGACGCTGGGCGAGGCCGTCGAGCGTACCCACGCGGCCCTGGGGTTCACCGACGGGGTGACGCACACCGAGGTGAAGCTGACCCGGCAGGGGCCGAAGGTGATCGAGGTCAACGCCCGGATCGGTGGCGGGCTGATCCCGTACCTCAACCTGCTCGGTGGTGGCGCGGACCTGGGCCTGGCCGCGGCGGCCGTGGCCTGCGGGCACCGGCCGCCGGTGCGGGTCGCGCCCCGCCGGCAGGTGGCCGCCATCCGCTTCTACTATCCGCCGCACGACGACAGCCGGATCGCCGAGATCGCCTTCGACCGGGCGCCGCTGCCCGCCGCGATCGTCCGGCACGGGCCGCTGGCGCAGCCGGGTGAGGTGAAGTCCCCGCCGCCGCAGGGGCTGATGGACGGGCGGGTCGGGTACGCGATCGCGCTGGGTGCGACGGCCGACGATTGCCGGGCCGCGCTGGACGCGGCCGGCCGGGCGCTGCGCGTCGACACGGCCTGATCGGCCCGCCCGGCCCGCCGGAAGAGCAGTTGTTAATAGGGGGCCCTTCCTCTACCGCAGGCGTTAACAAGGGGCCCTTCCTTACCCCGGAGTGGGTACGGGTGTTCGTTCCTCGGGCAGGATGCTGCGCAGGGAACGGACGTGGCGAAGCGGCGAGAGGATGAGGAACAGGCTGGTGCCCAGCAGCCCGATCGTGCCGATCAGCAGGGCGCTGCGGGGCCCGGCCAGCGTGCCGAGCCAGCCGCCGAGCAGCGATCCGATCGGCTTGACCCCGAGCGCCACGAAGAGGTACGCGGCGTTGGTGCGGCCGAGCAGCCGTTGCGGCGTGATGGCCTGCCGAACGCTCATCGTGTGCACGTTGCACGCGGTGATCCCGAAGCCCTGGATGAAGAACGCGATCGCGAACATCGGCGCCGCCCAGGTGCCCCGCTGGGTCACCGGCAGCAGCAGTGGCGCGAGGTCGCCGATGACCGCGGCGGCCAGCAGCGTACGCCCGAGACCCACCCGCCCCGCGACGCGTTCGGTGACCGTCGCACCCAGCAGGGCGCCGACCGCCCCGATGGAGAGCATGAAGCCCAGCGTGCCGGGGCTCATGCCGAGTTCCCGGACGGCGAAGATCACCAGCACGGTCTGCACGATCTGCCAGCAGATGTTGTAGCTGGCCGCCTCGCCGAGGAAGGCCCGCAGGTACGGGTTGCGGAAGGTGAACCGGAAGCCCTCCGCGATCTGCGAGCGCAGCGGTGTCGGATCGACCTCGACCGGCTTCTCCCGGGTGCGTACGGCGGTGACGCCCGCGGCCGACGCCAGGTAGGTGACGGCGTTGACGAGCAGCGCGAACGGCGCGCCGACGATCTGCACGAGCACGCCGCCGAGCCCGGGGCCGCCGATCTCGGCCACCGACTCGCTGGCGGTCAGCCGGGAGTTGGCCCCGGTGAGGTGCTCGGGCGGCACGATCGTCGGCAGGTAGGAACGGTAGGCGATGTTGAAGAAGACCCGACCGACGCCGGCGAGGCAGGCCATCGTCAGCAGCCACGAGAAGGTCAGCCGGTCCAGCGCCGCGAGCAGCGGGATGGCACCGATCGCGACGCCCTGGGCGAGGCTGGACATGATCAGTACGCCGCGTCGCTGCCACCTGTCGACAAGCAGCCCGGCTGGTATCCCGAAGACCAGGTACGGGGCGAAGGTGACCGCCCCGAGGAGGCCGAGCTGCCCGGGGGTGGCGTCCAGGGTCAGCACCGCGGTCAGCGGCATCGCGAGTTGGAACACCTGGGTACCGAGGAAGGAGGCGCTCTCGCCTGCCCAGAAGAACCGGAAGTCCCGGCGCCAACCCTCCGCCACGTTTTTCCCTCGACTGCTCGGACCGCCTCGACTGCCGTCATCGTGGCGGTGTCGGTACGGCACGTGACCGCTCACTGCCCAGGATCGATGTCGTAGAAACCGAACCCATCCAGGTAGCAGACCGTGGCGAAATCGGAGAGCAGGACCGACCGGTCCGGGTGGATCAGACCCACCGTCACCGGCTCGCTCTCGTCGTCGACCGTCCGGACGAGCCGCTCGCCGGGCTTGAACCGCAGCGTCACCCCCTGGCAGCTCTCCAGTTCCTCGATCAGGTGCACGTGCGGGTAGCCGCGGAGCAGGCCCTCGACCGGAGAGGCGAAGAAGGCCATCGCCCCGTGGTTGTCAAGCGCGTACGGCTTGCGGTGCTCGGCGATGAACCGGTCCGGGTCGGCGTACGCCTGCGCGGTGCGGTCGATCTGGGACTCGCCGGTGAGCAGCACGGCGTACCGGGCGACGTCGGCGCCGCAGAGTCGGGCACCCGCCTCCACCAGGCGGGGCCCGTGGGCGGTCAGCATCACCTCCAGGTGCACCGGACCGAAGCGGATCCCCAGCGCGTCGAGCACCGCGTACGAGTACTCGGCGACCTGTTCCCAGTCGGGGTCGGCGGGTGGCGTGGAGGTCATGCCGTTGATCCGGTCCCGGATGCCGTTGACGGTGATCTTCTGGTAGCGCCACATGTCGGTGATCCGGTGGTGGCCCCGGCAGCTGACCGTGTTCACCACGAACTCGACCCCGCGCAGGTACTCCTGGGCCACCACCCCCTCGTTCGGTACGTCGAAGACGCTGTTGCGGGACATGATGTGCCGGTAGGCCGCCCGCGACTGGTCGGGGGTGTCGCAGAAGGCGACGCCGTCGTTGCGGGCGCTGCGCACCGGTTTGACCACGATCCGCCCGCCCAGTTCCCGGTGCCACTGCGCCAGCTGGTCCGGGTCGGTGACCCGCAGTTGCCGGGTGGCCGGCAGGCCGGCCGCCCGCAGCGTCTCGATCTGGACGAACTTGTCGCGCCGGGCCTCGCTCAGCGCGGTGCCGTTGCCGGGCAGGCCGAGCGCCTCGTTGAGCTGGTCGGTGAACTCCACACCCAGCTCGCTGCCGACCACGACCGAGACCGGTCGCAGCGCCGCCAGCCGGGCCACCAGCTGGTCGAAGTCTCCGTCGTGGACGATGTTGTCGGTGTAGCCGCTCAGCTCGGCCTCGCCGTAGGACGGCGGCGGCTGCGGCGTGGACTGGACCCGTACGCACTCCAGACCGGCCTCGGTGAGGGCCCCGCCCAGCTTGTTTACCGCGCCGTACGGGTCGACGAGAGCGATCGTGCGCCGGTCACCCATGGTGGACCTCCTCCAGTTCGTAGAACCCGTGTCCGTCGAGGTAGCAGATGGTCTGGAAGTCCTTCTCCACGGTCGCGGCGTCGGCGTGCGCCAGACCCACCGCGAGCGGTTCGGAGCTGTCGTCGACGGTGCGGCGTAGCAGTTCGCCGGGCTGCACCCGCACCGATCGACCCTGGTAGCTCTCCAGTCGCTCGACCTGGTCGAGCAGGGGGTACCGCTTGAGCCGGCCCTCGACGGGAGAGACGAGGAAGGCCATGGCGGCGTGATCGTCGCGCCGGTAGGGCCGGTCGACCTCGGCGAGGAACCGGTCACCGTCCAGGTACGCCTGCACGGTCCGGTCGACCTGGGACTCGCCGGTGGCGAGCACGGCGTACCGGGCGACGTCCGATCCGCACAGTCGCGCGCCCACCTCGACCAGCCGGGGGCCGGCCGCGGTGAGGATGATCTCCAGGTGCGCGGGCCCGTACCGGATCCCGAGCGCGTCGAGCACGGCGAACGCGTACCGGCGCAGCCGCGTCCAGCGTGGATCGCCGGGCGGCAGGGAGAGGATGCCGTTGATCCGGTCGCGTACCCCGTTGACGTTGATCTTGTGATAGCGCCAGGTGTCGGTGATCCGGTGCCGGCCGCGCCAGCTGACCGTGTTCACCACGAACTCGGTGCCGGTCAGGTACTCCTGGGCGACGACACCCTCGTTGCGGTGACCGAAGTCGTTCACCGCCGAGCGGATCCGGTGGTAGGCCGCGACCGACTCGGCAGGCGTGTCACAGATGTGCACGCCGTCGTTGCGGGCGCTGCGGATCGGCTTCACCACCACCCGCCCGCCGAGGTCACGGTGCCACGCCGCCAACCGCTCCGCGTCGGGCACCGGCAGTTGGCGGGTGGCCGGCAGGCCCGCCGCGGCGATCGCGTCGATCTGGGCGTCCTTGGTCCGCCGCGCGTAGCTGAGCGCCGTGCCGTTGCCGGGCAGCCCGGCCGCCGCACCGAGCGCGTCGGCGAGTTCGACGCCCTGCTCGGAACCGGCGATCACGGCCGACGGCCGGTACGCGGCCAGCGCCCCGACCGTCGCCGACACGTCGCCCTGGTGCAGGATGTTCGCCGCGTAGCGACTCAGGTCCAGCTCGCGCCGGTAGTGCTCGGGGATCTCGGCGGTGCTCTGCACCCGGACGCAGTCGCGCCCGGCGTCCTGGAAGCCCTGCGCCAGCCGGCTGGCCGAGCCGAAGCCGTCGACCACGGCGACCGTCGGCCGGTCGCTCACGACGCGCCCGCAGCGACGGTCTCGAGAGCCTGCACCAGCCGGGTCACGATCTCGTCCGCCTCGGCCTCGCTCAGCACCAGCGGCGGCATCAGGACCAGGGTGTTGTTCGTGGTGGTGAGCAACAGCCCCGCCTCCTGGCAGGCGCGGCGGACCGCCGTCATGAAGGTCGCACCCGGCCGCTCGTCGCCGTCGCGCAGCTCGACGCCGATCATCAGGCCCGCGCCGCGTACGTCGTGGACCAGGCCGGTGCCGGCGGCCTGCTCCCGCAGCCGTTCCCGGAGCCGCTCGCCGACCTCGCGCACGTGGGCGAAGAGCGATCCGTCGGCCAGCTCGTCGAGCACCGCCAGCCCGGCGGCCATCCCCACCGGGTGACCGTCGGCCGTGCAGCCGTGCGGAAAGACGTACCCGGGTCGGGAAATCGCCTCGTCGAAGATCGCGTCGGTGCTGACCAGGGCCGCCAGCGGGAAGTAGCCGGAGGTGATGCCCTTGCCGAGAACCAGCAGGTCGGGCCGGACACCCTGGTCGACAAGCGCCGACATCGCGCCGGTCCGGCCGAAACCGGTGGTCACCTCGTCGGCGATCAGGTGGATGTCGTGCCGGTCGCAGAGCGCGCGGATCTGCCGCAGCGCGCCGTCCGGCGCGGCGAGCACGTCGGTACCCATGATGGGTTCAACGATGATCGCGGTGACCTGCTCCGGGCCGTGCCGGTCGACCATCCGCGCCAGCGCGTCCAGGTTCCACGGCTTCACGTGGTGGACGTCCGGGGCCAGCGGCGCCTGCAACGCGTGCATCTGCCGCTCGCCGGTAAGCGCGCTGGCGATGCCGCCGGTGCCGTGGTAGCCGTTGGTGAACGCGATGACCTTCGTCCGGCCCGTCTCGCCGCGGACCTTGCGGACGAACCGCGACAGCAGGACCGCGGCGCTTGTCATCTGCGAGCCGGTGCTGCCGAAGCGGACGTGGTTGAGCGGGTCGGGCAGCGTGCCGACGAGGCGGCGGGCGTACTCCAGCGCCACCTCGGGCGGCTCCTCGTAGCGGATCACCTGGGCCACCGGCAGCCGGCGCAGCTGGTCGCACATCGCCGCCACCACCCGCTCGGCCTGGTAGCCGAGCGTGGTGTTCCACATCGCGGCCCGCGCGTCCAGGTACCAGGTGCCGGCGGCGTCCTGCACCCAGCACCCCTTGCCCTGCGTGACGGCGCTGCGCGCGATGCGGCCGTCGTCGATCGCCGCGCGGGTGACGGAGTTGTACCAGAGAGCGTCGTGGGGATCTCTCAACACGCCAGGGCCTCCAGCTTCCTACGGTCGAGCTTGCCGTTGTCGTTGCGGGGAAACAGCTCCACGGACGCGAACCGGGCCGGCACCATGTACCCCGGCAGTCGGGTCGCCACCCACCGGGCCAGGTGCTCGGCCGGCAGGGCGTCGCCCACGTAGAAGGCGCGCAGGTCGACGCCGTCGAAGAAGACCGCGGCGTCCTCGACCTCGGGATGCCGGCGGAGCACCGCCTCGATCTCGCCCAGCTCCACCCGGTAGCCGTGCACCTGCACCTGCGCGTCGAGCCGGCCGAGGTGGGTCAGCTCGCCGCCGTCGTCGACGACCCGGTCCCCGGTGCGGTACCAGAGCTGTGCCGGCGGCGGTTCGGATCCGGAGTGGACGGTGGCCGTCCGGCCCGGGGACCAGTCGAGGAACCGGCCGGCGTTGTTGGCCGGGTCGAGGTAACCGGCGAAGCGCTGCGCTCCGCGTACGCACAGCTCGCCCTCGCGCGCCGGGCGGCCCTGCTCGTCCAGGACCACGTACTCCAGGTGCGGCAGGCAGCGCCCGATGGGAACGGTGCCGTTGCGGGTCTGCGGCCACTCCGCCGGGTCGGCGGGCAGCCGGTGCACGGTGCAGGTCACGGTCAGCTCGGTGGGCCCGTAGAGGTTCTCGATCACCGCCTCGGGTGCGGCCCGGTGCCAGGCCGCCGCCTGGTCGCAGGTGAGCTGCTCCCCGGCGAACAACCCCCAGCGCAGCTGCGGCATGCAGCCGGCCGGCAGGCGTCGCATCCGGCCGGCAAGGGAGACCACCGACGGTACGGAGAACCAGTGGGTCACCCCGTGCCGGTTGACGAAGGCAGCCGGGTCGGCCAGTTCCTCGCGGCGGGGCACCACAAGGGCCCCGCCTCCGGCCCAGGTGACGAACATGTCGAACACCGACGGGTCGAAGGTGAGGTCGAACGTCTGGCTGAGCCGGCTGCCCGGACCGACGTCGTAGCGGGCGACGTGGTGTTCGACGTATGGCCGGACGTTGTCGTGCCGGATCGGCAGTCCCTTCGGCACCCCTGTCGAACCCGAGGTGAACAGGATGTACGCGGGCGCCTCCCCGGGCGGTCCCGACCCGTCGACCGCCTCGGCCGGCTCGTCGCCTGCCTGGGCCGGGCGGCCTTCGCGGCCCACCACCTGCCCGCTCGGCGCGGCGTGCACGAGCGGGGCACGCACCGGCGCGAGCGACGCGCGCAGCGTGGTGTCGACGAGGACCGTCCAGAGCCCGGCCCGGGTCGCGATCGTCGCGTTGCGGTCCGGGGGGAAGATCGGATTCAACGGTACGACCGTCCCGCCGGCCCGTAGCACGGCCAGGTAACCGGCGTAGGCCAGCGGGCTGCGGGCGGCGAGCAGCCCGACCCGCGCCCCCGCCGGCAGCGGGCCGAGATCGGCGGCGAGGCGGTCGACGAGCGCCGCCAGTTCGCGGTAGCTGAGGGTGGCGTCGTCGACCAGCAGCGCCGGTTGGTCCGGATGCCGGCGGGCGGTCGCGGCGAACCAGTCGTACATGGTGTCAGACATGCCGCACCTCGCGATCCATGAGCACCAGGGCGCCATCGGCCGCGTGCAACCGGTCGTTGCTGTAGTTCAACGGCGCGGATCGCAGATCGCGCAGGGACCGCTCCAGTGCCAGCTCCGAGTCCCGCAGGTAGCCGTGCCGCATGCCGAGCAGCTCGACGAGGTCGTCGACCGCCGCCGGGCAGAGTTCGGAGGCGGTCAGCTTGACCGCGTTGACAAGTAGCTGCACCCCGACCGAGGTCGGATCGGCGGTGCTGTTTAGGACCGCGACGGTGTGACTCACCAAAGCGTGCACGGTGTCCAGCCGCTGCCGGACCCGGGACAGCCGGTGCAGCAGCAGCTCGGAGTCGAGGTTGCGGCGGCGGCGCTCGGCCCGCAACAAAGTCACCGTGCGACTGAGCGCGCCGTCGGCCGCACCTAGCCAGCAGGCGGCCCAACCGAGGTGGGCCATCGGGGCGAAGGTCCGCACGGCGATGTCCCGGAACCCGCCGTGCTCGCCGATCACCTGCCCGACCGGAAGGTCGCCGCTCAGGTGCAGCGGCGCGCTGTGGGTGGCCCGCATGCCCATCGGGTTCCAGCCGCCCTTGACGGTGATCGCCAGCTGGTCCCGCTCGGCGTAGAGCAGCGACAGCTGGGTGGGGGAGGTGGCGTCGGGGGCCTGCATGGTGACGAGGTACGCGTCGGCGTACTGGCCCCCGGTGACGACCGGCGCGAACCGGTCCAGGTGCAGCACCGCGCCGTCCCCGGTCAGCGCGGTGCCGGAGGAGAGCAGGTGGCCGCCGGTGGCCGCCTCGGTGGTCACCGAGGCCAGGTACAGCTCGCCCCGGGCGATCCGGGGCAGCAACTCGTCGCGCAGGGCACCGCCGTCGCGGACGATGGCGGCCACCTGCTGGCAGTGCATCGTGAAGATCATTCCGACCGACATGCAGGTACGCGAGAGCTGGCCGCTGACCGCGACCAGGTCGGCCAGGTCGCCGCCGGCACCGCCATGCTCGGCGGGCACCATCAGGCCCAGCAGCCCGGTGGAGCGCATGGCCGCCAGGGCCGCGACGGGGAACCGGGCGTCCCGGTCGCACTCGGTGGCGTGTCGGGCCGCGACCGCGTCGACCTCGGCGACCGCGCGGTCGAGATCGTCGGTGCTCCACCCGGTCGGGCGGGTCATGGTGACGGTCATGCCGGCGTCCCCAGCGCGGTCCGCTCGAACAGGGCGGTAAGCGTCTCCATCCGGGTCAGGTTGTCCGGAGTCAGCTCGACCGGGTCGACCTCGACGTCGAGTCGTTCCTCGACGCGTTCGACCACCTCCACGATCCGGAACGAGTTGAACGTCGGCAGGTCGGTAAGGGTCGGCGTGGTGTGCAGGATGTCCGGGTCGACGCCGAGGACCTCGGCGGTGACCTCGGTGACAGCGGTGCGGACGGTGGATCGGTCCATTGTGTCCTCCGGGGATACGGTCAGGCGCCGAGCTTGGCGAAGCCCTCTTCGACGCGGGTCAGGGTGTCGGCGACGTGCGGCAGGGCCAACGGGTCCTCGGCGGCGAGGGCGGCCTCCTGCTCCTCGTCGGTGTCGCCGTACAACATGCTGGTGGCGGCCTTGAAGCGCAGCGCGCCCGGATCGTCGCCGAGCAGGTGGCCGGCGAGCACCGCCAGGCCCACCTCGTCGAGGAGGTGGCGGGCCAGCGACGCCGAGTCGGTCACGCCGCGCAGCCGCAGCGTCTCGCGCAGCGGCTCGAAGTCGGGGTAGACGTAGAAGGCGCCGGTCGGCGGTCGACAGGTCGCCCCGGCCGCCACCGCCGCGCGGTACACCGCGCGGGCCACCGCGCCGTGCAGCCGGGCGCTTGCCGCCAGCCGCTGCCGGATCTCCGGCGGTTCGGCGAAGGCGTACGCCGCCACCTGCTGCGTCGGACCGGCCAGGGTGGACCACAGGTCGCTGGCCACACTGATCAGCCCGTCCCGCAACCGGTGTCCGGCGGCGTCCGGCGGGACCCGCAGCGCCCCGATCCGCCAGCCGCCCAGCGCCAGCGACTTGGACAGACCGGTCGTCACCACGGTGCGGTGCGGAACCAGTTCGGCGGGGCTCAGGAAGGGAGCCTCCGGTTGATGCAGCACGTCCCGGTAGATCTCGTCCGAGACGATGGTCAGCCCCTCGGCCTCGGCGATCGCACAGACCTCGCCGACCAGGTCCGCGCCGGCGAGCGTACCGGTCGGGTTGTCGGGCAGGGTGAGCACGACGATGCGCGGATCACCGCCGTCGCGGCGGGCCGCGGCGATCGTCTCCCGCAGCGCGACGGGCTCGGGGATGCCGCCGCAGCTGTCCGGGATCGGCACGCCCCAGACCCGCTTGCCGGCCAGCCGGGCCTGCGGGGCGTAGGAGTTCCAGCAGGGGCGGGGCAGCAGCACGTCGCCCGGCAGCACCAGGTTCAGCGCCATCAGCAGCGGCTTGCTGCCGGGGCCGAGCAGCACCTGCTCGGCGTCGGTGGGTAGGCGCCGTCGCTGGAAGTAGCCGGCCACCGCGGCCCGGGCGGCGGGTGCCCCGGCGACCGGGCCGTACGCGTTGCGGTGCGCGCCCGCGCACAACTGCTCCACAAGCGGACCGAACGCCGGCAGACGGGACTCGCCGAAACCCAGGTGCACGATGGAGCGTCCGGCGGCGCGCAGGCGCGCGACCTGCTCGTTGAGCGCGAGGTTCGGTGACATCGAGGTCATGGCCGCACCGCCGCGCGGATGTCGTCCGGCACGTCGGCGGCGAGTTCCAGCTCGCTGAGCCAGGCCGCGCCGGTGTGGTAGTGGGCCCGGAACGGGCGGCCGACCAGCGCGGGGTTGCGGGCCTGGAGCATCCGCAGCTGGAAGTAGCGGCCGTCCGGGTTGCTCTCGACGCCGTCCACGACGACCTTCCCGGGGGTGGTCGACATGACCGGCCCGCGCACGGTCCGGGCGAGTCCCGGCAGCGTGCGGTACGCGGCGTGGAAGATCTCCACGGCCCGGGCCAGAGGCACCTTGAAGTAGTCGTACGGGCCGGTGTCGCGCTCGACGAACATGTAGTACGGCACCGCGCCGGCGGCCAGCTCGGCCCGCCACAACTCCGTCCAGATGTCGGCCTGGTCGTTGACGTGCGCGACCATCGGGGCCTGGCAGTAGATCACCGCGCCGGTGGACCGGATCCGGCGCAGCGCGGTCGCCACCACGGGCGTACGCAGCTCACGCGGGTGGGTGAAGTGCGCCATCACGGCGACCTGCTTGCCGGCCGCGGCGATCCGCTCGAAGAGGCGCAGCAGCTCGTCGCTGTCCGCGTCGCTCACATACCGCTGCGGCCAGTACGCCAGCGACTTCGTGCCGATCCGGATGGTCTGCACCGTCGGCACGCCGAGCAGCGGTTCGAGGTGGCCGCGCAGTCGTTCGGTGCTCATCACCATCGGGTCGCCGCCGGTGACCAGCACGTCGCTGACCTCGGGATGGTCCCGCAGGTAGTCGACCAGCCGGTCCGGGCCGGGGGCGGCGAAGCGCAGCGCGGGATCGCCGACGAACTGGGCCCAGCGGAAGCAGTAGGTGCAGTACGAGTGGCAGGACTGGCCCTGCGTCGGGAAGTACAGCACGGTCTCCCGGTACTTGTGCTGGAGGCCGGGCAGCCGCTCGCCCCGGTGCACCGGGACGTTGTACTCGCGCTGGCCGGAGGGGTGCGGATTGAGGCCGGCGCGGATGCGGGCGACCACCGGGGCGATCTCGCGGGGGCCGGCACCCGAACGCAGCACGGCAGCGAGGGCTTCCTCGTCCTCGGTGGAGAGCATGCCGCGTTGGGGGAAGACCAACCGGAACATCGGGTCCTCCTCGGGCCGCGTCCAGTCGATCAGTTGGTCGAGGACGTACTCGTTGACCCGGAACGGGAAGACGTGCGCCAGCAGGGCGATGCCCTCGCGCAGTCCGGGGCTGAGGCCGTACCGGCTGGCGATGTCGTTGATCTGGCGTGGACCGAAGGCGCGGAAACGGGTGGCGGCCACGGGATGATCGAGCATCAGTGTCATACGAATTCCTTTGCTCAAGACTTGGCGGATTGCCCCGGTAACGGTGACCAATTCCCGTCGGACGGTGGCGGCGTCCAACGCCAACTACCCCCGCATCGATTTCCCAACCGAGCTTCCGGGATTCTCCGATCGACATTCCTCATGTCCCGATAGAAGTCTTTGATCGCCCCGTCGACAGCAGCGGCGATAACTTTCGCTGAGTCGCCGATTAATCTTTTGAATCGATTGTCGGAGGGTCGGTGTTTATGGCCCCGGAAAGCACGGAAATAGACCCGTGTCAGGTTGAACAAGCTGAAGGAGTGCGTCGGTCATGAATCTCGCCACTGGTTGTGAGCGGAAGCCGTGAACGGCCTCGACGGCACGCAGCCGATGTTGCTGCCGATGGGGCGGCCCCGGTCGGGCATGTGCAGCGTCCTGATCCACCCGGCCGGCGGCGGCCTCGGCGCGTACGCGGGGGTGGTGCTGAAGCTGGGTCGTCGTGGACCGGTGTTCGGCATCCGCGGCCACGGACTCGCTCCGGGCGAGACGCCGGACGCCACCGTCGCCGCGATGACCGACCGGTACCTGGACCTGCTGGCCACCCTGCCCAACCCGCCCGACCTGCTCTTCGGCTGGTCGCTCGGGGGCGTGGTGGCCTGGGAGCTGGCGGCCCGGCTGAGTTCCTCGTCGGGCCGGCGACCCCGGGTCGTGCTGGTGGACAGCCCGTCGGCCGGCATCGACCGCGACCCGGCGGCCGCGCGACGCTGGCGCGAGCGGGTCCGCGCGTCCCTGACCGAGGACGGCGGATTTCCGGCCGAGCGGGTCGCCCGGACGGTCGAGGCCCACCTGGACGCGGTCACCGCCTACCGGGTGGCGAGCCGGCACGACTGCCCCACCCTGCTGCTGCCCTGCGCCGACGAGGAGAACGCCGACCATCTCGCGGCGTGGCGGTCGGCGACCTCCGAGCTGACTGTGCGTCCGCTGCCCGGCGGGCACTTCACCGCCTTCGACCGGGAACGGCTGCCGCTGCTCCTCGGCCACCTCGACGAGTTCCTCGCCGCCACGGAGGTGGCCCGTGCCTGACGCCCTCCTCACCGACGCACGGGCCGCGTACGCCGCCGCACCTCCGGTCGGCGACCCCGCCTACCGGCGCTACTGCGCGGCGCTCGCCCGCCGGCTCGTCGCCGACTGGCCGCGGATCGCGGCGGCCAACGCCGAGGACGTGGCCGAGGCCGAGCGCGCCGGCATGACCCCCACCCTGGTCAACCGGCTCCGGCTGACCGAGGTCCACCGGGACCGGATGGTGGCGCTTACCGAACAGGCCCGCCGGGAACTCGACGCGGTGGTCGAGGTCGAGGTGCCGGTCACCGGCGCGGCACGCGCCGTGCACCGGGTGCCCCGCCCGCTCGGCGTCGTGCTGATGGTCTACGAGGCCCGGCCCACGGTCACCATCGACGGTGCGCTGCTGCCGGTCGTGGTGGGCAACGCCGTCCTGCTGCGCGGCGGGCGGGAGACCGCCGCCACCAACGCCGCGCTGGAACGGGTCGCGCACGCCGCCCTGGCCGACGCCGGCCTGCCGACCGGGCTGGTCACCGTCCTCGACGACCCGAACCGGCGGCTGCTGCGCGCCCTGCTGAAGCGGCCCGACCAGGTGGACGTGCTGATCCCGCGTGGCAGCCCGGCGCTTGTCGACGCCTGCCGGAGCAGCGCCATCCCGCTGATCGCCAGTGGCGGCGGGGTCAACCACCTGTACGTGCACCGCAGCGCCGACCTGGACCTGGCGGCCCGGGTGACGCTTGACAGCAAGCTCCCCGAACCGGCTGGCTGCACCTCGGTGGAGACGGTTCTCGTCGACCGGGCCGTGGTCGATGCGTACCTGGAGGCGTTGGCCCGACGGCTCAAGGAGGCCGAGGCGACGCTGACCCTCCGGGTGGCGCCCGGCGTCGCCGCTCCGGTCGCGCCGGGGCTGCGGACCGAGCCGCTGGGTCCGCACGACGTCGGCCGGGAATTCCTCGAACCGGTGGTCGCGCTGGTAGGCGTCGACGGTCCGGCCGCCGCCCTGGAACACATCCGGGAGCACGGCTCCGGGCACACCGAGGGCGTCCTGGCCCGTGATCCGGAGGTCACCGACGCGTTCCGGCGCTCGGTCGACGCCGCGATGGTGGTCGTCAACGGCTCGCTGCGGCTGCACGACGGTCCCACCCTCGGCCTCGGTGCCGAGATCGCCATCGCCACCGGGCGGCTGCACGTCCGTGGCCCGGTGACTCTCGCCGCGCTGGTCACCTACAGCTACGTCACCGACGCGGCCGGAGCGCTGCGCGGCTGACCCGTGTTCCGTCCGCCCACCCCTGGAGAGGGAGATCATGCCTGCGCACCTGTCGCTCGACCGGTCGGCCGTCGCCACCGTCGTCAAGAAGGTAGTCGTCGCCGAGTCACGCCTGTCCGTCCCGCCCGAAACCATCGCCAACGACGAACCCCTCGTCGGTGACCTGCTGCACGTCAACTCGCTCGGCTTCGTCGGCATGCTCGTGCGGATCGAGGACGAACTGGACGTGACGTTGCCGGACGACCTCTTCGTGGGCCGCAGTTTCCGCACCGTCGGTGACCTGATCGACGTCGTCACCGCCGCGGAGGTGCAGCCGTGACCGCCGAGGCACCCACCCGCTGGCGCAGCGTCCTGCCGTACCTGGCCGAGCCGCTGCCGCCGGACGTCACGCCGCGCCGGGAAGGCGGCGAGGTCAAGATCAACCTTCCGGTCGAGCTGGTCCGGCAGAGCGTCTCCACCCGGGAGTACTGGGACATCCCCGCTACGGTGGTCGAGCGATACCGGCAGTACCGGCCCACCCCGCTCTGGCGCGCCCGTGGCTTCGAGGAGGCCGTCGGCGCCCGGGTGCCGATCTACGTCAAGAACGAGGGCGTCAACATCTCCGGCAGCCACAAGCTCAACACCGCGCTGGCCCAGGCCCACTACTACCGGCAGGCCGGCGTGGCGGAACTGGTCACCGGCACCGGCGCCGGCCAGTGGGGCACCGCGATGGCCGCCGCCTGCGCCCTCTTCGGGCTGCGCTGCCGGGTCTTCATGGTGGAGTCCAGCCTGCGCCGCAAGCCGTACCGGGGGGTGCTGATGCGGATGCTCGGCGCCGAGGTGCACGCCAGCCCGAGCGGCCTGACCAAGGTCTCCGCCAGCGAGGAACTCGCCGCCGGCAACAGCCTCTCCCTCGCCATCGGCGAGGCCGTCGAGTACGCCGCCGACCACGACGGGGTCGCCTTCTGCATCGGCAGCGGCGAGACCTACAGCATCCTGCACCAGTCGGTGATCGGCTTGGAGGCGGCCGAGCAACTGGCCGATCTGGACGCGCGGATCGACACGGTCGTCGGCTGCGTCGGCGCCGGCTCCAACTTCGGCGGCATCGCGCTGCCGTTCCACGCCGCAGCCCGCGCCGCCGGCACCGAGGGGCCCCGGCTGGTGGCCGCCGAGTCCAGCAGCACCCCGAAACTCACCCGGGGTGTCTACGCGTACGACAAGACCGACGCGACAGGCAGCGGCCCGATGGAGGCGATGTACACGATCGGCAGCGACTACCAGATCCCCGACGCGCACACCGCCGGGCTGCGCTTCCACGGCGCGGCGAAGCTCATCTCGGCGCTGCGGCACACCGGTGACGTGGACGCGGTGGCGGTCAGCCAGGCCGACGCCCTCGACGCGGGACGACTGCTCACCCGGCACGAGAGCGTGCTGCCCGCCCCCGAGTCCGGGCACGCCCTGGCCGCCGCCGCCCGGATCGCCGCCTCCGGCGAGGCCCGCCAGGGCGTGCTGGTCTGCGTCAGCGGGCACGGCTACCTGGACCTGGCCGCGTACGAGCACTTCCTGGCCGGTGGGGTGGAGGACCAGTCCCCGTCCGACGAGGCCCTGGCCCGCGCGGTGGCCGGCCTGGCACCGGTGGAGATGCGGTCATGACCGCCGCCATCGCCACCGGGGTCCGGGCCGACCTGCTCGACTGCATCCAGGCCAACCTCGCCGTGCTTGCCGACAGGTGGGGGGAGCCGGAACGGCACCTGGCCCTCGGTGCGACGCTGCGCTTCCAGCCGCGTCCCGGCCCGGACGGGTTGCCCACGGTGGACCCGCCGGTGCCCGAGCACCTGGCCGAACTGACCCGACAGGTCGGCCTGCTCGCCCAGCACCAGCAGCGCGGCCTGGGCCCGGAAGGCCTGCGTGAACTGGCGGAACGTACGGCGGTGGTGTACGCGGTCGGCGACAGTTACCGCATGCCGTGGCTGCCGTACGCCGGCCGCAGCCACATGGAGCACAGCTTCCTCGTCGCGCTGCACGGCGAGGAGGCGCTTGTCGGCGACGCCTACGACAACGAGACCGCCTGGGGACCGGCGCGACCGGGCAGCTGGACGCTGCCATGGGCGCAACTGCCCGTCGTCGACCTGGCCGTGGTCTACACCCTCGCCGACGGGTATCGGGCACCCACCCCCTCGGTACGCCTGGACGACCCGACGGCCTACCTGGAGGCGTACGCCCGGCACGGTGATCCGGTCGCCGCGGCCCGGCGGCTCACCGCCGAGACGTGGCTGATGAGCCGGGCCCGCAAGCTGCACACCGCGTACCGCCTGCACCGGGGGGAGTGCCTGGACGCGGAGGCGCACCTGCACCGCTGGGACCAGCTCACCGCCACCGCCTTCATCGCCCTGCGCCGGGTGGAGCGGGGCCGCCCCGCCCCCGGCACGCTGCTGACCGACCTGGCCGCAGCCCTCGCCGCCGACCGGGACGTCTTCGCGACCCGGCCCGACCAGTTGGAGAAGCCGTGAACCAGACCTTCCAGGACCTGCTCGTGCCCTTCCTGCCCTACCTCAACGGTCGACCGATCACCGAGGAGAGTCGCCTGCACGACCTCGGCCTGAACTCGATGAAGGCCATCGACCTGCTCTTCACCATCGAGGACGAACTCGGTGTGTCGCTGCCGGACGAGGATCTCAACGACGCCACCTTCGCGACCGCCGGCAGCCTCTGGCGGGCGGTGGAGCGGGCCGGTGCCGACCAGCGCCCGAAGGTGGCGCTCTGATGACCCTCCAGACCATGCTGGACGGCCCGGCGGCGGACGCCCCCCGGGTGCTCGACGCCCTCGGTCCCGGTGCGACCGGGCCGGACGTCTGGCGAGCGCTGGGCAGCGCGGGGCTGCTCGCGCAGGTGTACCGCGACGGCGATCCCCGGCAGGGGGTCGACCCGGCGGCGCTCGGCGCGCTGCTGACCGCGGTCGACGAGCGCTGCCCGGTCGGGACCACGCTGGCGGTCTGCGTGCCGTTGGCCACCTGCCTGCCGCTGCTGGCCGGCCGGGCCGGCCCCGCCGCCGCGACGCCGGCGGACCCGGTGTGTGGCGATGCCGGCCCCGCCGCCGCGACGCCGGCGGACCCGGTGTGTGGCGATGCCGGCCCCGCCGCCCGGCTGCTGGCGGAGGCGCTGCGCGGCGACGCCGTGGTGGCCCTGGCCGCCACCGACGACGTCGCCGGTTGCGATCTGGCCTCGCTCGGCACGACCGTGGCGCTGCACGAGGACCACGTCGAACTCACCGGCAGCAAGCGCTGGATCACCAACGCCACCCGCTGCGACGCGGCGCTGGTGCTGGCCCGACACCGGCCTGGCCCGCACTTCACCAACTTCACCTGGCTGCTGGTGCCCGCCGACGCCCCCGGCGTACGCGCCGAGGCGGCGGAGACCGACCTGTTCGACGGCTCGGGCACCGGGCACCTCTCCTTCGACCGGGTCCGGCTCGGTCGCGACCAGGTGGTCGGCGGGATCGGCCGGGGGATGAGCGGGTTCGCCGCGCACATCGCGGTCGAGCGGCTCGCCGGGGCATTGTGGGCGGTCGGGCTCTGCCGGCGGGTGCTCGCCGACACCCTGCGGTATCTCCAGGACCGTCGGTACGGCGACGGCACCCTCTGGCACCTGGAAGCTGTCCGCCAGCGGTACGCCGCCGCCCTGCTGCCCGCCCGCCAGCACCGGGCGCTCACCGACAGCCTGGCCGAGGCCGTCGCCTCCGGGCGGGACGCCGTCGCGGCGGCGATGCTCAAGGCCAGCGCGGCCGGCACCCTCGAACGGGTCCTTGACGAGTGCGCCCACCTCCAGGGGGCGTACGGCTTCCGGACCGGTGGGCCGCAGCAGCTACGCGCCCAGGCCGCCCTCTTCGGTATCGGCGGCGGCACGACGGAGGTCGTGCTGTCGGTGATGGGTGGCGCCGCCACCGACATCCTCGCGGGGCTGGACCGATGAGGGCGCGCGAGGTCGGCCCGGCGGTCTGGGCGGCGGCCGGCACCGCCACGACCGAGGGCACGACGCGGGCGGACCGGGCGGCCGCCCGGCAGATGGCGCCCTGGCGGGCCCGGCAGTTCCTCGGCGGGCGGGCCCTGCTGAGGTCGCTGCTGGCCGAGGTGGTGCCACCGGCCGCCGGAGCGGAGCTGGTGTCCGGGCCGAACGGCAAGCCGGTGCTGGCCCGCTGGCCCGCCGTGGGCGTCAGCATCTCCCACGACGAGGAACAGGTGGCGGTCTGCGTGGCCGCCGGCCGGCGGGTCGGTGTCGACGTACAGACACCACCGGATCCGGTCCCGGTGCCGATGTTGCGCCGGTGCGCCCGGCGGTACCTGGCCGAGCTGGCCGCGCTGCCGCCCCGCCGCCGGGACCGTGTCTTCACCGAGATCTGGGCCGTCCAGGAGGCCTGCGTCAAGGTCGACGGCTCCGGCATCGGTGGACTTCCGTGGCGCATCGACGTGCCACCGGACGCGGACGAGGGCGCCTGGCGTGGAGTGCGCTGGCGCAAGGTACGCGACCTGGTGGGCCCGCCCGTGGCGTGCGCGTGGGACGGGGGGCAGCGATGATCCCCGAGCTGTCCTGTTACAGCACCGCACTCGTCGACCACCTCGGTCCGGTCGCCGCCGACCGGCTCGCCGACGCGGTGCACCTCTGGGTGCGCCTCGACGCCCCGGACGGCGTGCTGGCCTTCTCCCACCACGACCGGATCGACGACGGCACCCTGGCGTACGCCTGCACCGGCGACTGGGCGACCGCCCGCGCCGCGTTCGCCGAGCAGCTCGCCGAGCGGGGCTCGGTGATCGTGGTCGGCAACACCTGTCACCTGCCCTGGTCGCCGCAGCACCGGTCGCAGTCGGTCGCCCACTGGCTCGTCCTACGGGAGCAGCGGGACGGCCGGTGGCGGGTGAGTGACCGGTTCGCCGCGCTGCTGCCCGCCGGTGAACAGCGGCCCTTCACCGGCTGGCTCGACGACGCCGAGCTACGGACCGCGCTGACGCCCCTCGGCCCGCGCGAGCCGCACCAGCACAACCGGGACGTCTACGCGTTGGGTGTGCCCGTCGAGGTGGGCGACCCGGAGCAGTACCGGTGGCTGCGACCCGGTGGCAGCGGGGAGATCGCCTGGCCGGGCGAGTGGCGACGCGAGCCGGCGGCGGTGCTGGCCGGGCTGCGGGACCGGTTCCTCGTCGACGAGCAGGCCCTGCACCGGCACGCCGACGACCTGTGGGCCGCCGCCCGGCACCACTGCCACCGGCTGACCCGGCACGGCGATCCCACGCTGGCCGCCGCCTGGGCCCAGCTACCCAAGGCGCTGCGGTTCGCCGCCGACTCCGCCCGCCGCGGTCGCCCCCGCCCCGGGGTGCTCACCGAGTCATTCGACCGGCTCATCGAGCTGACAACCAGGACAGAGGTGTACCGATGATCAGCCTTGACACGGCCATCGACGAACAGGTCTTCCGCGCGGCCATGTCCCGGCTGGGCAAGTGCGTCGCGATCACCACGGCGTTCGGCCCGGCCGGCCCGGTGGGCTGCACCACCACCTCGCTCATGTCGCTCTCGGTGGCGCCGCCCAGTGTGCTGCTGGCCTTCCGCACCGGTGGCCGTACCCTCGCTGACCTGCTCGCGGCCGGTCGGTTCGCGGTAAACGTGCTCGCCCGCGACCAGGATGAGCTGGTCCGCCGCTTCGCCGCCGGCAGCCCTCGGGACCGGTTCGCGGCGGTGGAGTACCGGCTGCACGACGGCGTGCCGCTGCTGCGCGGCGTCGCCGTGACGATGCTCTGCCAGCTGCGCGAGTCCCTCACCGCGGTGGACCACACGCTTGTCGTCGGCACCGTCTGCGAGCTGCGGACCGGCCCGGACGAGCCGCTGGTGCTCGTCGGTGGTCGACCGCACCGCGCCGTGCCCGACCTCCCCACCCCACCGCTGCCCACCGACAACTGCTGAACAGGAGGCCCGCATGTCCCCGGACCGAGCCCGCGTCGCGCACCGCCCCGACGAACGTTTCGACGAGTTTCTCCTCGCCGCGGCGGGTACCCGACCGGAGAGCCCGGCCGTGGTCGAGTACGTCGACGGCGGCACCCGGCACACCACCTTCGGTGAGCTGGCCGCCGCCGCCGAGCGCCACGCCGCCGAACTCGACCGGTACGGCCTGGACGTCGGCGACCGGGTCATGATCGTCTCGGACACCTCGGCGGAGGCCATCGCGCTCCTGCTGGCCTGCTCGTCGCGGGGGCTGCCGTTCGTGTCGGTGAGCCCTGAGACGCCTGCCGAGCGGCGGGCCGCGATCGCGGCCCTCGCCGAACCCGCGCTCTGCCTGTTCACCGCCCCGCCCGCCGACACCGCCCCCGGTCACGGCTGGTTCGGACCCGACGGCATCCAGGTGCCGGTCCCGCCGGAGCCCCGGCCCCGCCGGCGCCGGAGGGTGACCCCGACCGACCCGGCCTACATCATCTTCACCTCCGGCACCACCGGTCGGCCGAAGGGCGTGGTGATGAGCCACCGGGCGGTGGTCTCCTTCTACCGGGGCATGCTCGCCGAGCACATCGTCGAGGCCGGTGACCGGGTCGCCTCGACCGCGCCGCTCCAGTTCGACTTCTCGCTGCTCGACATCGGCCTGGCCCTCGGCAGCGGCGCGGCGGTGGTGCCGGTGCCCCGGACGCTGCTGCGCTGGCCCACCCGCTTTCTCAAGGTGCTGCGGACCACCCGGGCCACCCAGGTCAACGGCGTACCGTCGATCTGGCGGCAGGCGCTGCGGCACGTCCCCGACCAGATCGCCGAGCTGACCGACCTGCGTGGCGTGCTCTTCTGCGGCGAGGACTTCCCGCTGCCCGAGCTGCGCCTGCTCCAGCGGTTGCGCCCGGCTGCCCGGCTGGTCAACTGCTACGGGGCGACCGAGTCGATGGCGGCCAGCTTCGCCGACGTGCCGAACCCGCTGCCCGAGCAGCTCGACCGGCTGTCGATCGGCGCCGGACACGCCGGTGCCGAGTTGCTTGTCGTCCGGGACGGCGAGGTCGTCGACGAGGTCGGCGTCGTCGGCGAGATGTACCTGCGCAGCCCGGCGCTCTTCTCCGGTTACTGGGGTGACGCCGAGGCGAGCGCCGCCGCCCTCGTGCCCGACCCGGTCGAACCGCGCTCCGGCGAGCGGGTGCTGCGCACCGGTGACCTGGCCTACCGGGGCGTGAACGGGGAGTTGCGGTTCTGTGGACGGGTGGATTCGCAGGTGCAGATCCGTGGCAACCGGGTGGAGTTGGCCGAGGTGCAGCGGCGCCTGCTGGAGTTCCCCGGGGTGACCGAGGCCGCGGCGGTGGTGGTGACGCCGCCGGGCCGGGACCCCGAGTTGGCCGCGTTCGTGGTCCTCGCCGCCGACGCGCCGCCGGTCGAGGAGAGCGCCATCTTGGCTTTCTGCCTGCGGTCCATGCCGTCCTACATGGCGCCGAGCCGGATGCGGGTGGCCGACGCGCTGCCGGTCAACCAGCACGGCAAGACCGATCAGCGCAAGCTGCTCGCCGCACTCGCGGGGGAGTGACCGGGGCGCTCAGTCCTCCCGGATCACCTGTTCGGCGGCGGCGAGCACGACCTCCAGAGCGGGGTGGCGGGCGCTGCTGCGCCGCCACACCGCCTGGGTGAACGTCTGCATCGGCGGCCGCCAGGGCACCTTGCGCAGGACACCCGCCGCGATGTCCCGGGAGACCGCGACCTCGGGCAGCAGCCCGGCACCCACCCCGTTGGCGACGCTGCGCTTGACCGCCTCCAACGAGTTCAGCTTCAGCATCCGCCGGGGCGGGGCCGGGAAGGGGGTGTCCTGGAGCGGGAAGGCCAGGCACTGCCGGGCGTCGACGTCGGAACAGACAAGCATCGTGCTGAAGATCTCCGCGCGGTCGGCGGGTCGGCCGGCACCGTTCTCCGGCGCGGCCACCAGGGCCAGCGGTTCCGGTCGGAGAATGCTGAACTCCAGATCCTCGTACGACTGCTCCACCCCGATCAGGAATGCGCAGTCCAGCTGCCCGTCACGGAGGCGGTCCACGGCGTCCTGCGGCTCCAACGAATGCAGTGAAAAATCGATCTTCGGATAGCGTACGCACAGGTATTCGATCAGCGGCAGCAGTCGGTGATTGGTGAGCGTCTCCGGCGATCCCACGCTGACCCGACCGTTCGGCTCGCCAGGGCCGGTGACCGCTCGTCGCGCCTCGTCCGCCAACCTGACGATCTCGCGGGCATAGGGAATTAGGGCCCGCCCGGTCCTGGTCGGCCGGACCCGGCCAGGCAGCCGGTCCAGGAGGACCGCCTCCAGCGACCGCTCCAGGGTCTTGATCCGATGCGTGATCGTGGGTTGGCTCACCTGCAGGCGGACCGCAGCCCCGGTGAAACTTCCGACGTCCACCGTGGTCAGGAGCGCCTGAAGTTGACGAGTGTCCACAGCTTCTCCCGCAGCACGAACCGTGCCCGGGCATGCCCGGGCGACGATCAAATCCAATGGGGGTGCCGAGTCTGATGAGCGGCGTTCTCGGCCCGATTGCTTAGCGCTCACGATAATTGCCGTACGTGAATTTTCTCTTCGCTGACCGTAACACTTGCGAATCAGAACGTGCAAGCGCGGTAATCGATGTTTAAGCCCTGGCAGAATGGGTAAAGCTGCGGCGCCTGCCAGGTGGCGGGGCATTTACCAGGGTGTGGAGTGTCCAGCGTGCCGCCTCGATCGTCCCGGTGCAGAATGTGGTCCGGAGGTGATTGATGTGGCCGATCGGGAAAATGTGCCGAAACTGTGTCAGGTGGTGCTCGACTGCACCGATGCCAGGGCGCTCGCGGAGTTCTACCGGTCGCTGTTGGGCCTGACGTACGGCGAGGGCGACGAGCCGCCGGAGCCGGGGCAGGCGGACGAACGCGGCGACGACTGGCTGGTGCTGCGGACCGCCGACGGCACCCCGCAGTTGGCCTTTCAGCAGGTCGACAAGTTTCCGGAACCGACCTGGCCGGACGGTCCGGTGCCGCAACAGCTGCATCTGGACCTCAGCGTGACCTCCATCGAGGAGCTGAAGGCGCAGCACGAGCGGGTGCTGGCCCTGGGCGGTCGCCTGCTCTCCGACCAGAAGAACGGCCCCGACGAACCGTTCCGGGTCTACGCCGACCCGGCCGGGCATCCGTTCTGCATCTTCGTGGCCTGAGCAGGGACGGGCCGCCCCGGTGTCCGGGGCGGCCCGATCGTTCGGTGCGGCCGTCCTACCTGGTCGCGCAGATGGCGTACGCCTGCACGTTCCAGTTGCTGGCGTAGGGGTCCTCCTCGTACGCGCCCGCGGTGACCGCGGTGGGTGCGGTGATGGCGTTCCCGTTGGGCCGGAAGTCGTCCACCTCCACCTCACCGAGCGCGCCGTTGAGCTGGAAACCCGCCCCGGTCATCACCTTCACGCCCGGGCAGGGGGCCGTGACGGAGCGGGGGTCTGTCGAGTTGTGCGGGCTGCCCACGACGATCCGGACCAGCCCGGGGAGCGGGTTGGCGCAGATCGCGTACGCCCGCACGTTCCAGTTGCCGAAGAAGGTGTCCGCCTCGTACGCGCCCACCGTCACGGCGGTCGGTGCGCTGATGGCGCTGCCGTTCGGCCGCAGGTCGTCCACCACGCCCTCACCGGCGACACCGGTCATCTCGTAGCCGGTGCCGGTGAGTTGCTTGCCGGTGGGGCAGGCCGCGGTGGTGCTGTGGAAGTCGTTGGAGTCGGTGGGGCTGACCGTCGTGACCCGGACCAGCCCGGGCAGCGGGTTGGCGCAGATGGCGTACGCGACGACGTTCCAGTTGCCGGCGAGAGGATCCGCCTCGTACGCGCCCACCGTCACGGCGGTGGGCGGGCTGACGGGGCTGCCGTTGGGCCGCAGGTCGTCCACGATGACCTCGCCGGCGCCGCCGTTGATCTCGTAGCCGGTGCCGGTGAGCACCTTGCCGGCCGGACAGGTGGCGGTGACGGTCCGGAAGGAGGAGGAGTTGGTGGCGCTGAGGGCGGAGATGCGTACCAGGCCGGGTACGGCGGCGGTGGCCGAGGTGGCCGGGGCGATCAGGGTCGCTCCGGTGACACCCAGTACGAGGGCGAGCGTACGCGCGACGAGACGGCGGTGTCCGGTGTGATCTGACATGGTGCTGCTCCTGTTCCGCTACCCGCGAGGCGGCGGGCGGTGGCGGCGCCGATGCCTGGCGTCGCCACCCCGATCTCACGCGGGGTGAAGCAATGGCTGACTCACGCTACGTATTTGCGCCACCAGGAGTTATCCGAGATCCGACTACTGTCGGTAATTGGCAACTCGGCCGGTTGGGCGGGTGCGCGACAGCGCCGCCGCGAAGCGGCGCGGCACGGCTGCTACCGTCCCCGGGGTGGACAGCCCTTCGGGTCGCCTCTACGCGATCAGTGATCTGCATGTCCGGTACGCCGAGAACCGGGAGTTCGTGACCGGCCTGCGGTCGTCGTCCGATCGGGACTGGCTGATCGTCGCCGGGGACGTGGGTGAAACCGAAGAGCAGGTGGCCTGGGCGCTGGAGTTGCTCGCCAAACGGTTCGCCACCGTGCTGTGGGCGCCGGGCAACCACGAACTGTGGACGATGCCCGGCGGTGACCCACTGCGCGGGGTGGCGCGGTACGAACGCCTGGTCGAGGTCGCGCGCGGGCTGGGCGTGGTCACGCCGGAGGATCCGTACCCGGTGTGGCGCGGGGTCGGCGGGCCGGTCGTGGTGGCTCCGCTCTTCCTGCTCTACGACTACACGTTCCTGCCGCCCGGCTCGACGACGAAGGCCGAGGCGATGGCCCGGTCCGAGCAGAGCGGTGTGATCTGCACCGACGAGATGCTGCTGCATCCGGACCCGTACCCGAGCCGGGAGGCGTGGTGTGCGGCGCGTGTCGCGCAGACCGCCGCCCGGCTCGACGAGATCCCGTCCGAGTTGTCCACCGTGCTGATCAACCACTGGCCGCTGGTCCAGGAACCGACCCGGGTACTGCGCTACCCGGAGTTCGCCCAGTGGTGCGGCACGGTGCGCACGGCCGACTGGCACACCCGGTTCCGGGCCGCCGCAGTGGTCTACGGGCACCTGCACATCCCGCGTACGACCTGGTACGACGGCGTGCGGTTCGAGGAGGTGTCGCTGGGCTACCCCCGGGAGTGGCGCCCGCGATCGACGGCACCGAAGCTGCGCCGGATCCTCCCCGTCGACGGCTGACCCCGCGGGGCGCGGCACACGCGCCGCCCTCGCCCGACCCCGGATGCCGCCGGCCCGTCCGTCCGGCGGCGGTATCGCCACGGTTGGGTGATTTGAAAGCGACAAACCCACACATTCATGTCCGGTGAGACAGGGTGCCAGCAGGTGGACGCCGACCGTCGGGGTCACTGATCGCTGGAGGACAGTCGCATGATCCGTCGGATCGGATCCCTGCTCCGGGTTCCCGTCGTACTCGCCGTGGCGTCCGGCCTGATGCTCTCCGCCGGCGGGTCGGCGGGGGTCGGCACGACCCCGGAGAGCGTCGCGCACCGGGCCGACGGTGGCCCGCCGGGAGAGCATCAGGCGGACCGGCGGATCCGGGCGGTGCTGGCGAAGATGACCCTGGCGGAGAAGGTCGGCCAGCTCTTCGTGCTCCAGGCCTACGGCGACACCGCCACCACCACGAACCCCACCGACGTGGCGGCCAACCAGGCGCTCTACGGCAGCGACGTACGCAACGGCGAGCAGTTGGTGCGCAAGTTCCGCCCCGGCGGCATCATCTACTTCACCGCGAGCAACAACCTGAACAATCCGCAGCAGGTCGCGCTGCTCTCCAACGGCCTGCAACGGGCGGCGCGGACCGACCACGGCGTACCCCTCCAGATCAGCACCGACCAGGAGGGCGGTTTCGTCACCCGGATCCCGCCGCCGTCGGCGATATCACCTGGCAACATGGCGATCGGCGCGACCTTCGACCGGGGCCTGTCGTACTCGACGGCCGCCGTGACCAGCCGGCAACTGCGGGCGATGGGCATCAACATGGACCACGCGCCGGTGGTCGACGTCAACACCAACCCGCGCAACACGGCGGACGGGACCCGCGCGTTCGGCGACCGGACCGGGCCGGTCTCCGCGTTCGGCGCGGCGGCCGTCACCGGGTACCAGCAGAGCGGTCGGGTGGCGGCCACCGCCAAACACTTCCCCGGCCTGGGCAGCGCGGAGGCCAATCCCGACACCGGCGTCGCGGTCGTCGACGAGACCCGCGAGGAGATCCTGCGTACGGACATCCCGCCGTTCCGGGCGGCGATCGCCGCCGGCGTGAAGTCGATCATGCCGACGGCGGTGATCGTGCCCGCGTTGGATCCCACCCGGACGCCGGCCCTGCTCTCCCGGCCCATCATCACCGGGCTGCTGCGCGACAAGCTCAGATACGACGGGGTGGTGATCACCGACGCGCTGCGCGCCTCGGCGCTGTCGACCATTCCGCAGGAGCAGGTGATCCTCGGTGCCATCAACGCCGGCAACGACGAGTTGCTGCTGCCCACGGATCCGCCCGCCGCCATCGCCACGGTGCTCGACGCGGTACGCGACGGCACGGTCAGCCGGCACCGCATCGACCAGTCGGTGTACCGGATCCTGCGGATGAAGGCCGAACTGGGACTTTTCGAGGACCCCTTCACCACAAGCGAGGCCGTGGACTCGATGGTCGGCACCGCCGCCGACCAGCAGACCATGTCCGTCGCCGCGCACCGCTCGATGACCCTGCTGCGCAACCGGGCCGGTGTGCTGCCGCTGGCGGCGCAGTCCGGCCAGCACCTGCTGGTCACCGGCTGGGGCGCCAACGCGGTGCCCGGCCTGGCCAGCCAACTGTCCACGAAGGGGCTGGTGGCCACGCCGATGTGGACCGGGTCGCCGGACAGCCAGACCATCAAACAGGTGGTCGCGGCGGCCAGGGCCAGCGACGTCACGGTGGTGCTCACCAACAACGCCTGGGGCGACGTGACCCAGCAGAACCTGGTCAAGGCGCTGCTGGCGACGAAGAAGCCGGTGGTGACGGTGGCGGTCGGCGGCCCGTACGACATCGCGTACTTCCCGTCCGCGCCCACCTACCTGGCGGCCTACGGCTACCGGGACGTCTCGCTCGCGGCGATCGCCGACACCATCGTCGGCGCGGAGCCCACCGGCCGCCTGCCGGTCACCATCCGCACCCCGGACGGCAGGAAGGTGCTCTTCCCGTACGGCTCGGGCATCGGCTACCGCACCGCCACGTCCTAGTCGTCGTCCTGGTCCAGCGGCTCGTCGTGCCACCGCCACCACGCCGTGTCGCCGTCGATGTGGAGGATGAACTCGGGCGCCTCGTCGCCCTCCGGGTACCGCAGCGTGACGGCGTTCCGGACCGCCTCGTACGCGCGATCCCAGGTCTCCGGGTCGGTGTCGTCCTCGATCAGCCGCAACTGCTCGGCGAAGAGCGGCCGAAACTCCGCGAACCCGTCGCGTGGTCGGACGCGGGCGTCCAGCCACGGGAAGTCGCCGCCGGTCACGACCAGATCAGCGAGTAGCTGGCCGTCGTCGCGCCGATGCAACGTCCACACCACGCTGTGATCATCTTCCACGACTGACGACAATAGCCCCCGGCCGATATCGCCCGGCGTCTCGCCCGCTTCGTTGTCGCCGATGCGGACAACCGTGGTGGTACGACGCCGCGCGCACCTGCAACCCGGGGGGTAGCTCCATCGACCACTTCGGCATGACGACATGCCACCGGTGGCCTTCATACGCTGCCCGCGTACTCGTCATCTGCGCGAAGGAGAGCTGTGATGGACGTCTACCACCTGCTTGCCGCACCCGGCGTCACGACCATGAGCGCCGGTCGGATCGGCGCCCTGCTCGCCGCCGTGCTGGGGCTGGCCGGCGTGATCGTCGGCGGGTTGGCGCTGGCCCGTCCCGCCAGCCGGTTCGGGACCGGCTCGGGACCGCTCGGCGCTGGCGCGGCCCTGGTGGCCGGCGTGGTGGGCATGGCGCTGGGCGGGGCGGTGGTGGCCACCTCCGACAGTGGCATCGGCACCGGCAACGGCCGGGGCGGGGCCTACGTCGCCTTGGTGGTGGGCCTGGTCGCCGCCGTCCTCGGTGCGTTGGCGCTGGCCCGGGCCCGTCGCACCGGCTGACCGGTCAGGAACGTTCGAGCCAGCCCGGAACGGTCAGGCCGGACTCGTACGCGAGGATCACCAACTGGGCCCGGTCCCGGACCCGGGTCTTGGTCATGATGCGGCTGACGTGCGTCTTCGCGGTGGCCGGGCTGAGCACCAGCCGCGCCGCGATCTCGTCGTTGGAGAGCCCGGCGGCGACCAGCACCAGCACCTCGCGCTCCCGCTGGGTGAGCTGGCCGAGGCGCGGTCCCGGGTCCGGGTGCGCCACCCGGGCGGCGAACTCGGAGATCAGCCGGCGGGTGATCGAGGGCGCGATCAGTGCGTCGCCACGCGCCACCACCCGTACCGCGTGGATCAGTTCGGCCGGTTCGGTGTCCTTGACCAGGAAGCCGCTCGCGCCGGCCCGCAGCGCGCCGTAGACGTAGTCGTCCAGGTCGAAGGTGGTCAGGATGATCACCCGGACCGGGGAGCTGGCGGTGATCTCCGCGGTGGCCGTCAGGCCGTCCAGCCCGGGCATCCGGATGTCCATCGCGACGACGTCGGGGCGTAACTGCCGGCTCAGCCGCACCGCCTCGGTGCCGTCGGCGGCCTCGCCGACGACCTCGATGTCCTCCTCACCGTCGAGGATGGCGCGGAAGCCGGCGCGGACCAGGTTCTGGTCGTCGGCGAGCAGCACCCGGATCACGCCGCGCCCCTCGGCAGGCGGGCCCGGACCCGGAAGCCACCCTCCGGGCCGGCGCCGGTGGTCAGTGCGCCGCCCAGCGCCCGGACCCGCTCACCCATGCCGACGATCCCGTTGCCGGGCGGGCCGGGCGCGCCAGCGCCGTCGTCCTCGATCTCCACCAGCACATCGTCGCCGTCGGGTCGAACCCGGATCGTCACGGCGGTCGCGTCGGCGTGCCGGGTCACGTTCGTGAGCGACTCCTGCACGATCCGGTACGCCGCCAACTCGACCTCCGGCGACAGCGGCCGGGTCTCGGTCAGCTCGGTGCGGATCTCCAACCCGGCCCGGCCGGCCGCGGTGACCAGCTCGTAGAGGCGGTCCAGGCCGGGGCCGGGAACGGCCGGCGCCGCGTCACCCTGCCTCAGTACGCCGAGCGTGGCGCGCAACTCACGCAGCGTCTCCCCGCTCGTCTGCTTGATCGCGGTGAGCGCCCGGGCGGACCGCGCGGCGTCCGGGCGGTACAGCGCGGCACTGGCCTGCACGTTGATCAGCGAGAGGTGGTGGCCGAGCGCGTCGTGCAGCTCGCGGGCGATGCGGAGCCGCTCCTCGGTGGCCCGGCGTCGGGCCTCCTCCTCGGCCCGCTGCTCGGCGGCGAGCACCCGGGCCTCGGCCTCGGTCAGGTATGCCCGCCGGTTTCGGGTCACGCCGACGATGACCGCGACGAGCCAACCGGCGTGCAGCAGGGTGGCCCCGTTCACGTTCTCGGCGTTCCGGTTGCCGCTGTCGGCGACGGCGAAGGCGAGCACCGAGGCGAGACCGAGGCCGACGGCGACCGCGAGGTGCCCCTCGTCGACGACGGTGTAGAGCGCCACGACGAAGACCAACATGATCGGACCGGGCCGGTGCAGCAACGCGCCGTACGCCCCGACGGCGGCAAGCGCCGCCACGCCCACCGCCACCGGGTGACGGCGGCGCAGACCCAGCGCCCCGGCGGACGCCAGCACGATCGACACCGCGGCCCACTCGGCGGCGGTGTCGACACCACGCGACTGCACCACCAGGCCGCCGAGGGCGATCAGGCCGACCACGAGCACCAGCAAGGTGTCCGCCGCCCGACCCGGCCACTGGCGCATCAGCACGCGTCGAAGCCTAGGGGGTGACCGGCCACGGGTGGGGGCGGGACCCGACGTTCCGGTGGCATGATGGGCCGATGACCAGCAGTTCCGCCGAGGAGCAACGGTTGCGCGACCTCGCGCGGCTGCGCCGGGTCCGAGACCGCATCGATCGGGAGTACGCGCAACCGCTGAACGTCGAGGCGCTCGCCCGGGACGCGAACATGTCGGCCGGGCACCTCAGCCGCCAGTTCCGGCTCGCCTACGGCGAATCGCCGTACGCGTACCTGATGACCCGGCGCATCGAGCGGGCGATGGCCCTGTTGCGCCGGGGCGACCTCAGCGTCACGGAGGTCTGTTTCGCGGTCGGCTGCGCGTCGCTGGGCACCTTCAGCACCCGCTTCACCGAGTTGGTCGGCATGTCGCCGAGCGCCTACCGACGCCAGGTGACCCGGACGACCGCGGGCCTGCCGTCGTGCGTGACGAAGCAGGTGACCAGACCGATCAGGAATCGAGAAGCCCAGGTCAGGCGCCCGCTACTAGCCTGATCGGCATGGACCTGACAATTGCGAACACCTTCCTGCCGCAGACCGATCCGGACGCCGCGCTTGCCTTCTACCGCGACCTCCTCGGCTTCGAAGTCCGCAACGACGTAGGTTACGACGGCATGCGCTGGATCACGGTCGGCCCGCCCAACCAGCCCGGCACGTCCATCGTCCTGCACCCGCCGGCGGCCGACCCCGGCATCACCGACGACGAGCGTCGCCTGATCGCGGAGATGATAACCAAGGGCACCTACGGCATGATCGTGCTCGCCACCAAGGACCTGGACAGCACCTTCGAACGGCTCCAGGCCAGCGGCGCCGAGATCGTCCAGGAGCCGATCGAGCAGCCGTACGGAATCCGGGACTGCGCCGTACGGGACGCTGCGGGCAACATGGTCCGCATCCAGGAACAGCGCTGAGGCGGACGTGATCCTCGCGTCGCCGGCACCCGGACAGGAACAGGACGAGCATGACGCAGACCCGATCGGCCGTGCCACACACCGCCGACAGCCATGACCTGATCCGGGTGCGGGGCGCCCGCGAGAACAACCTCAAGGACATCAGCGTCGAGATCCCGAAGCGGCGGCTCACGGTGTTCACGGGCGTCTCGGGCTCGGGCAAGAGTTCGCTTGTGTTCGGCACCATCGCCGCCGAGTCGCAGCGGATGATCAACGAGACCTACAGCGCGTTCCTCCAGGGCTTCATGCCGACGCTGGCCCGGCCCGACGTCGACGTGCTCGACGGGCTGACCACCGCGATCATCGTCGACCAGGAGCGGATGGGCGCCAACGTCCGCTCCACGGTCGGCACCGTCACCGACGCCAACGCGATGCTGCGGATCCTCTTCAGCCGCCTCGGGGAGCCGCACATCGGCTCGCCACAGGCCTTCTCCTTCAACGTGGCCTCGATCAGTGGTGCCGGTGCCGTCACGATCGAGCGCGGCGGACGTACGACGAAGGAACGGCGGAAATTCAACATCACCGGCGGCATGTGCCCGCGCTGCGAGGGCATGGGCCGGGTGAGCGATTTCGACCTCTCCGCGTTGTACGACGACACGAAGTCGCTGAACGAGGGTGCGATCACGATCCCCGGCTACAGCATGGAGGGCTGGTACGGCCGGATCTTCCGGGGCTGCGGGTACTTCGATCCGGACAAGCCGATCCGCAAGTTCACCAAGCGGGAACTGGACGACCTGCTGTACAGGGAACCGACCAAGATCAAGGTCGAGGGGATCAACCTGACGTACTCGGGGCTGATTCCGACGATCCAGAAGTCGTTCCTCTCCAAGGACCGCGAGGCGATGCAGCCGCACATCCGCGCGTTCGTGGACCGGGCGGTCATCTTCACCACGTGCCCCGAATGTGACGGCACCCGGCTCAGCGCGCCGGCCCGGTCGTCGAAGATCAAGGGGATCAACATCGCCGACTGCTGCGCGATGCAGATCAGCGACCTCGCCGACTGGGTGCGGGCCCTGGCCGAACCGTCGGTGGCGCCGCTGCTTGTGGCGCTGGGGGAGACCCTCGACTCGTTCGTCGAGATCGGGCTCGGCTACCTCAGCCTCGACCGGCCCTCGGGCACGCTCTCCGGCGGCGAGGCGCAGCGCACCAAGATGATCCGCCACCTCGGTTCGTCGCTGACCGACGTCACCTACGTCTTCGACGAGCCGACGATCGGGCTGCACCCGCACGACATCCAGCGCATGAACCACCTGCTGCTGCGACTGCGGGACAAGGGCAACACCGTGCTCGTCGTGGAGCACAAGCCGGAGATGATCGCCATCGCCGACCACGTGATCGACCTGGGGCCCGGCGCGGGCACGGCGGGCGGCACCGTCTGCTTCGAGGGCACCGTCGACGGGCTGCGGGCCAGCGGCACGCTCACCGGCCGCCATCTCGACGACCGGGCCGTCCTCAAGGAGAAGGTGCGTACCCCGTCGGGCGTGTTGGAGGTGCGTGGCGCCAGCACGCACAACCTGCGCGACGTCGACGTCGACATTCCGCTCGGCGTACTGGTCGTGGTCACCGGGGTGGCCGGCTCGGGCAAGAGTTCCCTGATCCACGGCTCGGTGTCGGGACGCGACGGCGTGGTCTCGATCGACCAGGGCGCGATCCGCGGCTCGCGCCGGAGCAACCCGGCGACGTACACCGGACTGCTCGATCCGATCCGGAAGGCGTTCGCGAAGGCCAACGGCGTGAAGCCGGCGTTGTTCAGCGCCAACTCCGAGGGGGCGTGCCCGACCTGCAACGGTGCCGGTGTCATCTACAGCGACCTGGCGATGATGGCAGGTGTCGCCACGGTCTGCGAACAGTGCGAGGGCAAGCGGTTCCAGGCCGAGGTGCTGGAGTACCGGTTCGGCGGTCGGGACATCAGCGAGGTGCTCGCGATGCCGGTGACCGAGGCCGAGGAGTTCTTCGGCGGCGGCGAGTCGCGGCTGCCGGCCGCCCACGCCATCCTCACCCGGCTCGCCGATGTCGGGCTCGGCTATCTCACCCTCGGCCAGCCGCTCACCACGCTCTCCGGCGGCGAGCGGCAGCGGCTCAGGCTGGCCACCCACCTGACCGACAAGGGCGGCATCTACGTCCTGGACGAGCCGACCACCGGCCTGCACCTCGCCGATGTCGAACAACTGCTCGGTCTGCTCGACCGGCTGGTCGACTCCGGCCGGTCGGTAATCGTCATCGAGCATCACCAGGCCGTGATGGCGCACGCCGACTGGATCATCGATCTCGGCCCCGGCGCCGGCCACGACGGCGGCCGGATCGTCTTCGAAGGCACCCCCGCCGACCTGACCGCGAACCCCTCCACCCTGACCGGCCGTCACCTGGCCGACTACACCAGGTCCTGAACCGGGTCTTGGTGCGAAAGCGCCCTCGGGACGGGCCCGGCGGCGCCTTCGCACCAAGATCTACTCAGGGGTCACGGGCAGGCGGCCCAGGCCAGGTGGTACATGGTCGTGATGCTGCCGTCGGTGGAGTCCATCGTCAGGAAGCTGGTGCCGGTCGAGGTGCCCCGACTGAGCCGCAGCTCCGTGTTGATGTTGAGGTTGCGCATCTCGCCGCAGGGGTGCCAGACGGCGGACGCGATCGGTACCTCGTCGGTGATGAGCCAGTTGTCGTCCAACGGCGCGGCGATGCGGTGGTTGGTGGTGGTGGTCTGGGTCATGCCCTGGAAGTAGTAGCTGGCCAGTTGGTTGGCCACCGCGCCCCGGTTGAGCAGCCCGTACCCGCGGTAGTCCACCTTCACGATCGCGAACGTGTAGCCGCTCGGCACGTGCACCAGGACGTTGAGCTGGCAGTTCCGGCGGCCCTCGGTGACCGGGATGCCGGGACCGGCCTGGACCAGGTAGTCGCTGTAGATCGTGGTGAAGGCCTTGTTGTCCGGGGAGACCGCGACATCGGCGGTGCCGGGCCGACAGCCGGAGCCGGCCATGGCCACCAGGTCGATCACGACCTGATCGGGTGGCGGGTTGTTCATGATCGGGCTGGCCGACGCGGGGGCGCCCGTCGTCAGCGATGCGGCGAGTAGCGCGAGCACCGCGCCGCCACGTGCCAACAATTTTCGCATGGAACTCCCTTCAGTTCGATGCGTGGTCGATGGTGGGCCACCAATGTAATTAGACATATAGATCGACGTCAACGGCTTCTGTTATTCGTCGAACGCCGCCTCAAGGTGAGGTGAATCCGCATCCGGGTCCGGCGCGGCCGGCGACCCGCAAGAACCGGCATCATGCGCGACTGAGGATTATTGCCGCGATCCCGGCGGCCGTTTCGCGAAGTTTGCGGCGAATCCGAGTAGCCCTAGTCTGCCCTGAGCTGCCGGGTCCCGTGTTATGGGCGGGTTACAAATCGATCACAATGAATGCTTGCCTGTGTTGTGAACGCGCCACTAACATTCGTCGCAGGTTTGGCCGAAGCAATTGAGGGGCGCTCCCGTATTGAGAGGAATGATATGAGAGAACGAGTTGCCGTCGCGAGAAAGGGCGTCGTCACCGTGCTCGGCGCGGTGCTCACGTTCGCATTGTCCGCGCCGGCCCAGGCCAGTACCGGCGACGCGCTCGAAACGGTGCCGGACGGCAACGTCACCGTCGAGGTGGTGGCCGCCAACGGCTCGGGCTGCGCGCCCGGCACGGCCCGGGTCGTCGCCAACTCCGACAAGACCGGATTCCGGATCCGCTACGGCGACTTCGTCGCGGAGGCGGGCAGCGGCGTCGACACGACCGCCCGCCGGAAGAACTGCCAACTCGGCGTGGTGCTCACCGTGCCGGCGGGCTGGACCTTCGCGGTGGCCGCGGTGGACTACCGTGGCCGGGCCCGACTCTCCGCCGGTGCGACCGGCCTGCAACGCACCAACTACTACTGGCAGGGCTCGTCCGACAGCGGTCGTACCGAGGTGACGTTCGCGGGTCCGTACAACGGCTTCTGGAGCACCCGGGATGTCGCCCACGCGCTTGTCTACCTACCCTGTGAGCAGCAGCGGGTACTCAACATCAACACCGAGCTGCGGGTGGATGCCGGCACCTCCGGCGGGCGCAGCAGCATGTCGATGACGGCCACCGAAGGTGACGTCGACACGCTGTTCAATCTGAACTGGACCAGGTGCTGATCCGCTGACCCGCCGCGCCCGACCCGGTGTCGGGCCGAAGATCTACGATCCAGACGCCCGGTGTCACAAAACAGTGGCACCGGGCGTCTGGTGCGTGGACAGTCGACCGCGAGCGGACAGGAGGCACCCCATGGCGAGCGAGGACGGTCGTCCGGATCCGGCTACCGAGGCCTTCGTCGCCCACCGCAACCTGCTCTTCACGGTCGCCTACGAGCTGCTCAGCTCGGCGGCCGACGCGGAGGACGTGCTCCAGGAGACCTGGCTGCGCTGGGCCGGTGTCGACCTCGAAACGGTGCGGGACCACCGGGCCTACCTGGTCCGGATCACCACCCGGCAGGCGCTCTCCCGGCTGCGTACGCTCGGCCGCCGCAAGGAGAGCTATTTCGGTACGTGGCTGCCCGAGCCACTGCTGACCACCCCCGACGTCGCGGAGGACGTCGAGCTGGCGGAGAGCGTCTCGATGGCGATGTTGCTGGTGCTGGAGACGCTCACGCCCACCGAACGGGCCGTCTTCGTGCTGCGCGAGGTCTTCGAGGTGGGCTACGACGAGATCGCCGAAGCCGTCGACAAGAGCCCGGCGGCCGTACGGCAGATCGCCCACCGGGCGCGGGCCCACGTCGCCGCGCGCCGGCCCCGGAAGACCGTCGACGTCGACGAGACCCGGGCGGCGCTCGGGGCCTTCCAGCGGGCGGTCGAGACCGGGGACCTGCAGAGTCTGCTCGACATCCTCGCGCCGGACGTCGTGCTGTTGAGCGATGGTGGCGGGGTCAGACAGGCGCTGCCGAAGCCGATCGTGGGGGCCGACAAGGCGGCCCGCCTCTTCACCGCCGGCCTGAACAAATTCGACGCGGCGATCTCGGTCGAACCGGCGCTGATCAACGGGTCTCTGGCGCTGATCGTCCGGCTCGACGGAAAGCTCGACGGGGTGCTGGCGGTGCGGATCGACAACCATCTGGTCACCGGGCTCTACTACGTGCGCAACCCGCACAAGTTGTCCCGGGTGCAGCGGGAAACCACGGTGAGCCGCTGAAACCGTCGGTGGCCCGACGGCTGCCCGAAGACCGATCCGGTGTCGTAGCATCGTGCTGTTTCTTTCCCAGGGCGGCGCGGAGGACCGCGTGGACGATGTGACCCTCCGGGCCCTGAACCTCCTCGAGGAGGCTCAGGCCGGCGGTGCCGCCCGAGTGCTGGCGGTCGCGGAGGCGGCGCTGCGCGAACCCACCGGAGAGCTGCCCGACGGCCCGGCGGCGATGCACTTCGCCCGCGTCGTGGCGTTGACCCGCTTGGGTGACCTGCGCGCGGCCATCGCCGCCGCCGAACTGATGCTGGCCGCCGCGGATCGCGAAAGCAGCGCGGGCTGGCGCTCCTGCGCGCTGTCGCTGCGGGCGACCCGCCGGCTGCGCCTCGGGGACCAGGACATCGCCGACTACGACATCGAGGCGGTGCTACGGGATCTGGTCAGCGCGGAGACCGCCCTGCTCGCCGACGAACCCGACCCGGTGATCAGGGGCAATGCCCGCACCGGGATCGCCATCGGCTACGCCCAACTGCGCCTCTACGAGCTGGCCGTGCCCCAGTTCCAGGCCGCTTACGAGGCGGCCTGCCGGGCGGCGTACCCGGACAACGGCAACCGCGCGATGTGGCTGTGCAACCTGGCGGAGCTCAACCTCATGTGGGCGCTGGAGCTGTACCAGATAGGCCAGGTCGCCGAGGCGGAAAAACACACCACGGTCGCCGAGGAGTACGCGGTTCGGGCGGCGGCGGAGGCGTCCGGCCCGAGGGCGGAGGTGTGGCGGCTGTCGGCGCTGCTGTACGCGGCATGCTCCCGCGCCGACCGCCAGGACCCGGCCGGCGCGGCGGTCGACATCCCCCGCTACATCGGCCTGCTGGAGACCTTCGGCCTGCGGGAACAACATCAGGAGCTGCTGCTGTGCCGGCCCTTCCACGCCGTCGCGCTGCGCCGCTCGGGCCGACCCGGCGAGGCGCTACGGGTCATCCAGGACGCCGTCGCCGCCCTGGCCCCCGACACGGACTGGCTGATCTCGGCGGCCCTGCACCGCACGCACGCGGTGCTGCTGGTGGCCACCGGCTCGCCCGACGCCGTACCCGGGCTCACCTACGGCGACGCGCTGGCCGAGCTGCTCTGGCGCCAACGGCAGCGCTGGCTGCACACGGCGATGACGATGCAGTCGTACGACGTGCTGCGCTGGCAGCACGAGCAGGCCGAGCGGGCGGCGCGGACCGACCCGCTCACCGGGGTGGCGAACCGTCGCGGCCTGGACATGTTCCTGCGGAACCTGACCGCGCCCGGCACCGTCGCGGACCAACCGGTGGCGGTGTTGGCCGTGGACATCGACCGGTTCAAGCAGATAAACGACTCGCTGGGGCACGCTACCGGCGACGACGTGCTGCGCGCCGTCGCGGAGCTGCTCACCAGCAAGGTACGCAAGGGCGACTTCGTGGCCCGGTTGGGCGGTGACGAGTTCGTGGCCATCCTGCCCGGTGCCGATACCGCCGCCGCCACGGAGGTGGCCAAGCGGGCCGTGGCCGCCGTCGCCGGCCTGACGGACTGGCCGGCGAAGGTAAGCGTCGGGGTCGCCAGTGGCCCGGCGTACCTGATCGAGGAGACCCTCACCCACGCCGACCGCGCCATGTACGCGGCCAAACGGGCGGGCGGCAACCAGGCCGCGGCCAGTGCCTGACCTGCCGACGGCGCAGATCCGGGGATAGGGTGCGCCGGTGGAGGATCTGAGTCACCTGTTCCGCTCGGTCGCCGACCACGTCGCCGACTACCGGCGGTCGCTCCCGGGGCGGCCGGTCGGCGTACCGGTCGACCAGGCCCGGCTGCTCGACGCGTTCGCCGGTCCGCTGCCCGCCGTCCCCACCCCACCGGAGCGGGTGCTGGCGGAGCTGGTCGCCGCCGCCGAGCCCGGCCTGGTGGCGACCGCCGGACCGCGATACTTCGGGTTCGTCGTCGGCGGCGCGTTGCCGGCGGCGACCGCGGCCGACATGCTCGCCGCCGGTTGGGACCAGATCGCGTTCAACGCCGTCACCTCGCCGGCCGCCGTCGCCGCCGAGGCCGCCGCCGGGAGCTGGCTGAAGGAGCTGCTCGGCATTCCGGCCTCGGCATCGGTCGGGTTCGTCACCGGCGCCCAGGCGGCCAACACCGCCGGGCTCGCCGCAGCCCGGCACCGGGTGCTGGCCGACGCGGGGTGGGACGTGGAACGGCGCGGTCTGCTCGGCGCGCCGCCGATCCGGGTCCTCGCCGGTGCCGAACGGCACGCGACCATCGACCGGTCACTGCGGCTGCTCGGGCTCGGCAGCGACGTGGTGCAGCCGGTTGCCGTCGGGCCGAACGGCGCCATCGACGTGGCGTCGCTGCGGGACGCGCTGCGTGCCGGCGCCCCGGCCCCCACAATCGTCTGCCTCCAGGCGGGCAACGTGAACACCGGCGCCTGCGACGAACTGCGTCAGGCGTGCGAGCTGGTGCACCGGCACGGCGGATGGGTGCACGTGGATGGGGCGTTCGGCCTGTGGGCGGCGGCGAGCCCGGCGAAGCGGCACCTGACCGACGGGCTGGAACTGGCGGATTCCTGGGCCTGCGACGGCCACAAGTGGCTCAACCTGCCGTACGACTCGGCCTTCGCCTTCTGCGCCTGGCCCGACGTGCACGCGGCGGCGATGTCCTACGCCGCCGCGTACCTGGTCGGCTCCGGCGGTGCGCCGGTCGGTGCGGACCTGACCGCCGAGTCGTCGCGCCGGGCCCGGGGCTTCGCGGTCTGGGCCGCGCTGCGGGAGTTGGGCCGCGACGGGGTGGCGGCGCTCGTGGACCGCTGCTGCGCGTTGGCCCGCCGGTTCGCCGACGGACTGACCGCCGCCGGGTTCGAGGTGGCGAACGAGGTGGTCCTCAACCAGGTCCTGGTCGGCTTCGGCGACGACGCGGGTACCGACCGGGTGGTGGCGGCGGTGCAGGCCGAGGGCACCTGCTGGGTGGGCGGTACGACGTGGCGGGGCCGGCGACTGATGCGGATCGCGGTGTCGAACGCCACCACCACCGAGGCGGACGTGGACCGCTCGGTCGCCGCGATCGTCCGGCTCGCCGCCGGGCGGAGTTGACCTGCCCGGCCGTGCGCCGGGATTCGCCACGCCCACCCGGTTCAGCCCACGCTTACCCGGACCGTGGTGCCGGCCCGCAGATCCCGCACGAAGACGTCCCCGCTGCCGTTTGTGTCGTTCGGCACCAGGTTGCTGGCGTCCGACCGGAGGATGACGAACCGGCCCTGCGCGCTGATCTTCGGGGAGTCGGAGGACGCGTTGCCCTGGGTGCCGCCGGTGGCCACGCTCGCCCGGACCGTGGTACCGGCGGTGCGGTCCCGGACGAAGACGTCGTCGACCTGGTTGGTGTCGCCGGGCACGAGGTTCGTCGAGGGTGACCAGAAGGCGACCCGCCGGCCGTCGTGGCTGATGCCTCCGCCGTTGCCGTCGGCGTCGGCCTGGCCGCCACCGCTGCCGACGTTCACCCGCTCGATGCCACCCGCCACCGTGTCCTGGACGAAGACGTCCACCGCGCCGTTGGTGTCCCCGGCGACGATGTCGCTGGCCGGGGAGTGGAACAGGACGTACCGGCCGGCCGTGCTGGTGCCGACTCCGTGGGTGCTGTCGTTCGGCGTGCCACCCGCGAGCGAGCCGCCGATCACCTGGCCGACGGAGCTGACGTGGTCCTTAAGCGAGGTCTGCCACCGCCACTCGCCCGCAGGCCGGTGCGGGATCTCGTCCATCAGCACGAACTGCCCGTCGGGGCTGAGCTGTGCCGGCCCCCGGCCCCGGGCGCCGGTGAGGGGGTGGCTCCAGTAGACCAGCCGGGTGGTCGCCTGCCAGCGGTCCCGCAGGTAGATGTTCGGGACGCCGTAGGGCAGCGGGCTGGCCAGCAGGTTTGTCGCCGCCGACACGAAGAGCACGTAGCGGCCGTTCGCGCTCACGCCCGTCGGCGTGGAGCCGCCGTCGGCCGGACTGCCGTCGGCGGTCACGCTGATCAGCTCGGTGCTCCCGGAGCCGAGGTCCCGCAGGTACGCCTGACCCGTCCCGCCGCCGGGGACCAGGGCTGGTGCGGCGCTGCGGAAGGTGGCGTACCGGCCGTCGGCGCTCAGGTGCGCGGCATCGGCCGGCCCGTCCGGTACCGCGCCGGTGGTGGTGACGTCGACCAGTACGGTGCGGCAGCCGTGCAGATCGCGGCGGTAGACATGGGAGTGTCCCGGCGTCGACCCGCCCGGAACCAGGTTGCTGGCGGTCGAGGTGAAGAGCGCGAATCGACCGTCGGTGCTGATGCCGGCCGGTGTCGACGGGCCGTTCGCCTGGACGGGGCGACAGCGGGCCGGGGCGGCCGTGGCCGGTGCGGGCGTCAGCGCCAGTGCCAGGCCGATGGTGACGGCTCCGGCCGCCAGCCTGCGATGCGGTGAGTTGATCACGAGGGTGCCTCCTGCCGGGAGAGAGCGCCAGCAGGACGTTACTGCCGGTGACGATGCGGATGCTGTCCGCCATTGGACAGGGGCGAGGTCGAGGTCGGGGGGAGCGACCCGGGTCTGCGGCTGTGATGTCGGCCATCTTGACAGCCGGCACCCGGATCAATTGTTTCATCGGTGGCGGAAAGTCATTCCGGTATGGCCGACGGTCATTGACCTCAGCATTCGACAATGCCGGCAGGAATATGCTGCAGGAAGTTCTGCCGGTTGTTCTGCCGGTCAATTCTCGGCGTTCTGACGCAGGTCATTTCGATGACACAATCATGTAACCTCGCCCCTTCGTTGAATTCGCTACCGTCGACCCGGTCCGGCAGTGGCCGGCAATTAACTGGGAGAGGGAGCATGCACCGAAAACTGATCCGACAATTTCTTGTCGGTGCGGCGGCGGGCTTGACGTTGCTGCCGCTGGCCCCGCCGATCGCCTCGGCGGCCCCGGTCGAGACCGTGCAGTGGGCCCCCTGCGAGCAGGCCGCCGATGCCCTGTGCGGCACTCTCGAAGTGCCTGTCGACTGGGCCGATCCGGACGGCCCCACCATCGAAATTGCGCTGGCCAAGCGGCCGGCCACCGACCCGGCGGCGCGGCGCGGATCGCTGCTTGTCAACCCGGGTGGGCCGGGCGGCTCGGGCGTCGACGCGGCGCTGTGGAGCGGGTACGGCGACGACCTCCGCCGGCACTTCGACATTCTCGGCTTCGACCCGCGCGGTGTCGCCCGTAGCGCACCGGTCACGTGTTCGCTCGACAAGATTCTGGCACTGCCTTCCGGGCCAATCAAAACGGCCACCGACTTCGCCGCCATGACCACCGCGAGCCGGGAACTGGCCGACGACTGCCGGGCAAACAGCGGGCCGGTTTTCGACCACGTGGACACGCTCCAGGTAGTTCGGGACATCGACGCCATCCGGGCGGCAGTCGGTGACAACAAACTGAGCTTCTTCGGAATGTCGTACGGCACGTTGATGGCCCAGCAGTACGCGGAGTTGTATCCGAACCGGGTGCGCGCCATCGTCGCGGACAGCGTGATGGACCACAGCCAGGACGCCCGCGGCTTCGCCGTCACCCAGGCGGCCACCGGGCAGGACTCGTTCAACGAGTTCGTCGCCGGCTGCGCCCGACTGACGGAATGCGCCCTGTACGGCCGCGACATCCGGCAGTTCTGGCAGCGACTGCTGGACCGCGCCGGTCGTGGCGAACTGCCGGACCCGGACGACCCGAGCTACAAGATCACCAAGCGGGATCTGGTCAACTTCGTGCTCGGCAACCTGAACTACCAGCCCTACTGGCTGGGCATCGCCAGCGAGCTGGAGCGGCTCGACGCCGGCCGGCCGTCGACCACGCCCGCCGCCGCGGCCCAACGGTCCGCCGAGAACGAGCCGACGCTCGTCCCCTTCGCGTACCAGGCGGTCCTCTGCCAGGACTGGAACCTCAAGGCCCGCGACTTCGCCGAGTGGAGTTCGATCACCGCCGACGCCCAGGCCGTCGCACCGGACCTGCCGGATCCGCCCCGGGCCGCGGTGGGCGCGATCTGCCTGGGTTGGCCGACCCCGGCGAACAACCCGCAGCGCCCGATCACCCCGACCAACGACGCGAAGCTGCTCTTCACCAACTCGCTGCACGACCCGGCCACCGGTTACAACTGGGCGCTCGGGGCCGCCGCGCAGTTCGGTGACCACGCCGAGTTGCTGACCTACGAGGGTTGGGGGCACATCGTCTACGGCCGGGTGGCCTGCGCCGACGAGGCCATCGAGCAGTACCTGATCGACCTGGTCGTACCGGCACCGGGCACCCGCTGCGCCGCCGCCCCGCCGCCGGGCACCACCGCCGACGACGCCCGGGGCAGGTCCGCGGGCCCGTCGGAGGCAGCGGCGCCGGAGCTGCTCCCACTCCGCGCCGAGCCGGAGCTGCCGACCTGGCTGCGCTGAGCTGACCCCTGGTGGCCGGGACCCGTGCGGGTCCCGGCCACCACCGTGCCCAGGCTCGGTGGCCAGGCGTCATGATGTGCTTGTGAGAATCCTGTCCATCCAGTCGTCGGTCGCCTACGGCCACGTCGGCAACTCGGCGGCCGTCTTCCCCCTGCAACGGCTCGGTCACGAGGTCTGGCCGGTGTTGACCGTCCACTTCTCCAACCACACCGGGTACGGCGCGTGGCGCGGCCCGCTGCTCGCACCCGCCGACGTGGCCGAGGTGATCGCGGGCATCGCGGACCGTGGGGTCCTGGGCGACGCCGACGCGGTGCTCTCGGGCTACCAGGGCGACCCGGCGATGGGCGCGGTGATCCTCGACGCGGTGACGCTTGTGAAGACCGCGAACCCGGACGCGGTCTACTGCTGCGACCCGGTGATGGGCGACGTCGGCCGGGGCATGTTCGTCCGCCCCGGCATCCCGGAGTACCTGCGCGACGTGGTGGTTCCGCGCGCGGACATCATCACCCCGAACCACTTCGAGCTGGACTTCCTCGCCGGCCGCAGCACGAACTCGCTGCCCGAACTGCTGGCCGCGGTCGACGTGGTGCGCGCGACCGGTCCACGGCACGTCCTGGTGACAAGCGTGCTGCACGGCGACCTGCCGGCGGGGTCGCTGGAGGTGGTGGCCGTCTCGGACGAGGGTGCCTGGGCGGTGACCACGCCGCTGCTGCCGATCAACCCGAACGGCGGCGGCGACGTGACCGCCGCGCTGTACCTGGCGCACCTGACGACGACGGGTTCGCCCGCCACGGCCCTGGAACGCACAGTCGCCTCCGTCTTCACCGTCCTCGAGGCGACCCTGGCGGCGGGCACCCGGGAGATCCAGCTGATCGCGGCCCAGGACGCGATCGCCGAACCGCCGGCCCGGTTCACCGCCCGCCAGCTGCGCTGACGCCGTCACCGCCCGGGCCGCTCAGGTCGGCCCGGGCGGTGACGTACGGATCAGTAGCCGTAGCGGCTCTTCAGGTGGCGCCACCAGTCCCGGAACATCCAGGCGTCGAACTCGGTGATCGAGCTGGCGCTGCCGGCCCGCATCAGGAATCCGCCCACGCCGCTCGGCGTCCAGTCATAGAAGTCGTCCAGGCCGAAGGTATGGCCGATCTCGTGCAACAGGATGTGCATGTTCTCGGCGTTGAGGTTGTTCATGAAGTACTCCCGGCCCATCCGCTGTCCCCAGTCGCCGCCGGCACCGCCGCCGAAGCCGTCGGTCAGCCAGAGCGACTGGTCGTAGTGGCGGGCGACGCCGCCGGGGCAGTTGGGGTACTGGCCGTTCTGGTTGAAGAAGCGGCCGCACTCGGGGGCGCACTGGGGCGCGTTCTCCCGGATGTTGTTGACGTAGATGTCCACTGAGGTGTCGTTCCACTGCAACTGGCTGCGGTTGCGGACGGCCCAGCCGACCACCCGTACCGGTACCTCCCGGTACGGCCAGGCGTTGTGGCCGACCATCACGTCCATCCACTTCTTGTACTGCCGGGCCAGGGTGGCGTGGATCTGGTCGCGTTGCGCCGTGCTGACCGTGGCGGTGGAGTCCCACCGTACGCAGAAGTTGACGTAGCCCCGGTTGGCCATCACCTGGTCCCAGCCGTAGTTGCGGAAGCCGTAGAGGTTGCCGTTGTTGTAGGTCTGCTCCACGTGCTGCCACACCTGGTTGAGGGGGTTGACCAGGTTGGCCGGGGGGTTCCAGCCGCTGGTCGGCGGCGGTGTGGTCGGGTTCGGTGCCGGGGTGGTGGGTGCCGGCGTGGTGGGCGTGGGCGTGCCCGGCGCACCGGTGCAGGTCACCCCGTTGAGGGCGAACGAGGTCGGTGCCGGGTTGCTGCCGCTCCAGGAGGCGTTGAAGCCGAACGAGGCGGCGGTGCCGGTGCCCAGGGCGCCGTTGTAGGCGGCGTTGGTGGCGGTGACCCGGTCGCCGCTCTGGGAAACGGTGGCGTTCCACGCCTGGCCGACCCGCTGACCCGCGGCGTACGTCCAGGTCAGGGCCCAACCGTTAAGCGGGTCACCGAGATTGGTGACGGTGACGTCGGCGCCGAAGCCGCCCGACCACTGGTTGGTGATCCGGTAGTCGACGCGGCAGCCCGGCGCCGCCGCCTGCGCCGCAGCGACCGTGAGCGTCGCACCGCCGGTGAAGGTCAGCGTGGCGGCCAGCGCCAGTAGGATCCGGGTTCTTGTCCTGGACGATGCCATCGGGTGGCCCTCCATGGTCGGGCCCGAGGGCCGGCGGCGACGGACCATCGGGCAGGCTATAGATCGATGTCTATCCAAACTAGGTTGGCGGTCGCCGCTGGCGGCAAGTCCGGCATGGTGGTGTTCGCAACCCTCTGGTAACTCGGGGGAAACTCTTGCCGAAACGCTTTTCGTGGGCGAGTCTGGCCCGCTGCCCTTAGCTCCGGACTGGTGGAGATTTCCCTGGAGGCATTGCCGAAACCCTTTTCGGCCTTCATTCTCGATGAGGTGCAGACACAGCCGTGCGCCCCACCCGGCGAAGCCGAACGGCCGGTCAACCGTCCCGGCCGTTCGATCATGCGCGACGTCGCGGAGTTGGCGGGCGTCTCCGCCCAGACGGTGTCCCGCGTCATCAACGGACATCGGTACGTCGCGGACCACACCCGGCAGCGGGTGCTGGACGCGATGCGCACCCTCGACTACCAGCTGAACTCGGCGGCCCGGGCGCTGGCCACCCGGCGCTCCGGCACGCTCGGCATCATCGGCTACGAAAGCCCGCTGTACGGGCCGACCTCGATGCTGTACGCCATCGAGGGGGCGGCCCGCTCCGCGGGCTACTTCCTCAGCGTGGCAAGCGTGCGTCACCTGGACCGGCGGTCGGTGCTCGACGCGGTCGACTGGCTGCGCCGGCAGTCGGTGGAAGGGATCATCGCCATCGCGCCCAAGCCCGCCATGGCCAGTGCCCTGGCGGTGGCATCCTCCGGATCGCCATGCGTGACGGTGGGCGGCGGCTGCGACGAGGCGATCCCGAGCGCGCAGATCGACAACGCGGCCGGCGCCCGACTCGCCACCCGGCACCTGCTGGACCTGGGTCACGCCACAGTCCACCACCTCTCCGGTCCGCAGGACTGGCCGGAGGCGGGCGAACGAGAGGCGGGCTGGCGCGCTGCCCTGCAAGCCGCCGGTGCGCCGGTCCCTGCGGTGATCCCTGGTGACTGGAGCGCCTGCACCGGTTATGAACAGGGTGCTCGGCTGGCCCGCGACCCCGCCGTCACGGCCATCTTCTGCGCCAGCGACCAACTTGCCCTCGGCGTGCTGCGGGCCCTGCACGAGGCCGGCCGGCGGGTGCCGGACGAGGTGAGCGTCGTCGGCTTCGACGGCGTCCCGGACGGCGGGCAGTTCCTGCCGCCGCTGACGACGGTGCGCCAGGACTTCGCCGAGTTGGGCCGGCGCAGCCTCGGGCTGTTGCTGCCGCAACTCGACCGGCCCGACGAGCCGTTTTCCCGCCGCGACCTCCTCCGGCCCGAGCTGCTGGTCCGACACAGCACGGCTCCACCCGCCCCCACACCCCCCACCGCCCCAGCGAGTTGATCAAGAAGTTTGCGTCAGTAATCGGCGAAATCCCGACCAGAACTTCTTGATCAACGCGGTCGGAGGGGGCGGTCAGCGGGTGGGGGCGGGGCCGGTGGACTCGCGTACCACGAGGCGGCCCTGCTGGCGGATGACGCCGGCGCTGGCCTTGCCGTCCAGGGCGGCGAGCAGGTGGTTGACCGCGGTCGCGCCGAGCTGTTCGAGGTTGAGGTCCACGGTGGTCAGCGGCGGCCGGCAGTCGGCGGCGAAGAGTTCCCAGTTGTCGTAGCCGACGATCGCCACGTCGTCCGGGATCCGTCGACCGAGAGCGCGCAGGGTGTCGGCGACACCGGCGGCGACCTGGTCGTTGCCGCAAAAGATCGCGTCCACGTCCGGCCGGGCGGCCAGCAGCAGCCGGGCGGCGTGCCGGCCCCAGCGCTGCGACCACTCGCCGTAGAGCGGCTCGCCGGCCGGGCAGAGCCCCGCGTCGGTGAGCACCGTGCGTAACCCGGCGACCCGGTCGCGGGCCGCGCGGTAGGTGTCCGGTCCGGTGATGTGACCGATCCTACGCCGGCCGTGCGACACCAGGTGTTCGGCGGCGAGCCGGGCGCCGCCCTCGTCGTCGGCGACGATCGACAGGTCGCGTGGGTCGGTCGACTCGGCGTACGCGTAGACCACCGGGACCGGGATGTCCTGCGTCAGCGACGGGCGTACGTCGTTGCTGTCGCCGACCACGATGAAGCCGTCCACCTGGCGGGCCAGCAGGGTGCGGATGTAGTGCTGGCGGCGGATCGCGTCGCCCCGGGCGTCGCAGAGCAGCACGGACATCTGCCCGTTGCCGAGCGCGTTCTCGGCGCCGAGCAGGATCGGGATGGCGAACCGGCCGCCGAGTTCGTCGGTGAGCAGCCCGACCGTCCGGGTGCGACCGGAGATCAGACCGGTGGCCAGCACGTTGGGCTGGAAGGCCAACTCGGCGGCGGCGCGCAGCACCCGTTCCCGGGTGGCCGGGGCGACCTCGGCGCGTCCGTTGAGTGCCTTGGAGGCGGTGGCGACCGAGACGCCGGCTCGATTCGCCACGTCGCTAAGCGTCACCGACTGCGATCGTCGTCGACCCACCGAAAGCCTTTCGCAAGGATTTCACCGAGGCCGGCAGATGCTTGCCGCCCTCTTGCTTCGGGCAAGCCTAGAGCGTAGAAGGCGTATCGGGAAGGCGGGAACCGTCCTGTAGGGCGTTCACATTTTACCCGTACGACATCTTGCCGAAAGCGTTTTCGTGCGACACCCTAGCGGCGGAACGTGATACCGACCACCCCGGCAGCGTCGGCTTCCCGCACCGCGCGCCCGCATCGAGACACGAGCTTCATATCCGCAGTGGACCGCGGCTCGACGGGACCGCGCCGCGGCCCCGTCGAACGACGACCCCCTGGGAGAGAAAGATGAGAAGGACCTTGGGCAGGCGTGCTGCCCTACGTTCGTTGGCAGGAGCGCTGGTCGCGGCGCTGACGGTCGGCGTGGCCGCCTGCGGCGGCGACGAACCGAGCGGCTCGAGCGCGGCCGAGGCCGGCCCCAACGGCGTCGACGACGGCAGCGAACTCACCCTCTGGACCCGTGCCCCGCTGGAGAAGCAGGCGAAGCTGCTGGTCGACGCCTACAACGCAAGTCACCAGAACACGGTCAAGCTGACCGTCGTCCCCAACGACGACTACGTCGCGAAGGTCGGCGCGGCGGCCGGCTCGGGTGGCCTGCCGGACCTCTTCGCCGCGGACATCGTCTACGTGCCGAACTGGGTCAACCAGGGGCTCTTCCAGGACCTCACCGCGAACATCGACGGGCTCGACTTCAAGGACTCCATAAACAAGGGACACCTCTCGGCTGGCACGGTCGACGGCAAGGCACACGTGCTGCCCTTCGTGCTGGACCTGTCCATGCTGTTCTGGAACAAGCAGCTCTTCGCCGACGCGGGGCTCGACCCGGAGAAGGCACCGGCCAACCTCCAGGAGTACGCCGCCGCCGCCAAGGCGATCCAGGGCCTGAAGCGGGACGGCGTCTACGGCACCGCAGCGGGCCTGAACTGCGGCGGATGCCTCGTCTTCACCTGGTTCCCGTCCATCTGGGCCGGTGGCGGCGAGGTGCTCAGCGAGGACGGCAAGGAGTCCAAGCTCGCCGACGAGACCGCCCAGCAGGTCTACCGCACCTGGGCGGACCTGTGGCGCTCGGGTGCCGTACTGCCTTCCTCGGCGGGCGAGACCGGCCCGACCTGGACCGCCGGCTTCACCGAGGGCAACGTCGGGCTGATGTTCTACCCGGCCACGCTGCTCTCCTCGACCCCGTTCGACGTCGGCGTCGCCGGCATCCCCGGACCGAACGGCGGCGCCTCCACCTTCGTCGGCGGCGACGGCATCGGTGTCTCGAAGGACTCCAAGAAGGCGGCCCAGGCCTGGAACTTCCTCAGCTGGATGATGTCCGAGGAGGCCCAGGTCGAGGTGCTGGCGAAGAACAAGGACGTGGTGTCCCGCGCCGACCTGGCGAACAACAAGTACGCCGCCGAGGACCCGCGGCTGGTCACCATCAACGAGGTGGCCGGGCAGGGTGACACCCCCGTGGCGCTCAACTTCCAGCAGGCGTTCAACGCTCCGAACAGCCCGTGGCTGACGCTCATCCGCAACCAGGTGCTCAACGGCAGCGGCGACCTGCAGAAGGAGAACGGCGAGATCACCGCCGTGCTCCAGCAGTAGCCGCCGTACGCACCGCAGGCGTGTGCCGGTCGACGGCACCTCGGCGGTACACGCCTGCGGCCGGCACCACCATCCGGGCCGGTCGACGCCCCGGCCGCCGCCGAGACACGGAGAGGTTTCCATGAAAGTCATCGCACCGTCCCGCTCGCCTAGTGTGGCGCTGCGGGGCCGGGCGCGTCCCCGTGGCCGCCAGGCCCTGCTCGGCTGGCTCTACGCGACACCGACCGCGGTGTTCGTGGCGGCGCTGTTCGCGGTGCCGCTGCTGCTGGTCATCAAGATGTCGGTGTCCCGCTGGCCGCTGCTCACCGGCGATCAGGGAATCAACGCTCCGGACAACTTCGTCAAGGCGGTCAACCACCGGTTCTTCACCGACTCGGTGGTCTTCACGCTCAAGTACACAGTGCTCACCACCGTTTTGCTGCTCGCCCTCGGGCTGGGACTGGCCCTGCTGGTGCAGGAGTCGAGCCGCTGGAACAACCTGCTCCGCGCCTCGTTCCTGATCCCAAGCGCCCTCGGGCTGGCCTCGGCGTCGCTGCTGTTCTACGTGATCTACTCGCCGTACGCGAGTCCGCTGGCACCCGTGATGGACGCCCTCGGCTTCACCTTCCTCGGCTCGCCGAACGCGGCGCTCTTCTCGACGGTCTTCCTCATCGTGTGGCGCTACGCCGGCTTCTACATGGTGCTCATGCTCGTCGGCCTCCAGGGCATCCCGGCGGAGGTGTACGAGGCCGCCCGCTCCGACGGCGCCAGCACCTGGCAGACGTTCCGGAAGGTCACCCTGCCACTGCTGCGCCCGACCCTGGCCCTGACGACGGTGCTCTGCGTGACCGGCTCCCTGCTCGCCTTCGAGCAGTTCTACATCCTCACCAAGGGCGGCCCCGACAACAGCACCATCACCGTCGTCCAGCTCATCTACATGGTGGCCTTCCAGGGCCAGAACGACCTCGGCGTGGCGGCGGCCCTCTCGGTCATCGTGCTGCTGGCCCTGATCCTGATCAACGCGCTGCAACTGCGCGCCTTCCGGACCGAGGAGAACTGACGCCGATGGCCACGCTTTCCAGCTCCGCCCCGCCCGCCGCCGATGAGCCACCACCCCAGCCGCCCGCCACAGCGCCGGCCCGGCCCCGCCAACCAGCCGGGACCACGATCGCCGGCATCGCGCTGCGCACGCCGTACTGGGTGTTCACCGGTTCGGTGGCGCTGATCTTCCTGGCCCCGCTGGTCTGGACCGCGGTCGCCTCGGTCTCCCCGCAACCCGGGACGAACCAGGTGGACGGCTGGGGATTCGGCAACTACGTGACGCTCTCCCACTACCAGGCCGGCATCTGGCGCTACCTCGCCAACTCGGCCTTCGTCTCGCTGCTCACGGTCGCCCTGACGCTTGGCATCTCCTTCCTCGGTGGGTACGCCTTCGCCCGGTTCCGCTTTCCCGGCCGCAACATCCTCTTCCTGGTCACCCTCGCCATCCTGATGGTCCCGTACGCGACCCTGCTGATCCCGCTCTACGTGCTGCTCAACCAGGTCGGGCTACAGAACTCCCTGGTCGGTGTGGCGCTCGTGCTGGCGATGTTCCAACTGCCGTTCTCCACCTTCCTGATGCGCATCTCCTTCGAGGCGGTGCCCCGCGAACTCGACGAGGCCGCGATGGTCGACGGCTGCTCGTCGTTCGGTGCGCTGTGGCGGGTGCTGCTGCCGGCGGTGAAGCCGGGCCTGATCACCGTGGGGTTGTTCGCCTTCCTCGCCGCCTGGAACGACTTCATGGCACCGCTGATCCTGATCAACGACACCGAGCGGATGACCCTCCCGCTCGCCGTCTCCAACCTGCGCGGTCAGGTCCAGGGTGTCGTCGACTACGGGGCGACCGAGGCGGGCGTCGTCGTGCTCGCCCTGCCCTGCATCGTCCTGTTCCTTCTGCTCCAACGTCACTACGTGCGCGGCTTCATGTCGGGCGCGCTGAAAGGATGAACATGAGCGGCACCGCACCTTCGGCCGCACCCGTCCTGCCGGTCCGTGGCCGGTTCCGGCCGATCGGGTTGGACGGAATGCGTATCACCGGCGGATTCTGGGCCGAGCGTCAGTCGATCAACGGCGGTGTGACCCTCGAACACATCGAGCACTGGCTCGAGCGGGAGGGCTGGGTCGGCAACTTCGACCTCGCCGCCCGGGGTGGCCTGCCCGGCGAGCGACGCGGCCGCGAGTTCGCCGACTCGGAGGTCTACAAGTTCCTTGAGGCGGCGGCCTGGGAGATCGGCCGGACCGGCGACGAGGGGCTGGACGCCAGGTTCCGTGCCGTGGTGCGCCGGGTGGCCGCGGCACAGGAACCCGACGGCTATCTCAACACCCACTTCGGCCGGCCGGGGCAGGCACCGCGCTGGTCCGACCTGGAGTGGGGCCACGAGCTCTACTGCGTCGGGCACCTGCTCCAGGCGGCGGTGGCCCGGGCCCGGACGCGTCCGGGTGCCGACGACGGGCTGCTCGACATCGCCCGCCGTGCGGCCGACAACGTCTGCGACACGTTCGGGCCGGAGGGCATCGACGGCATCTGCGGGCACCCGGAGATCGAGACCGCGCTTGTCGAGTTCGCCCGGACCACAGGTGAGGACCGCTACCTGAGCCAGGCCGCCCTCTTCGTCGACCGGCGCGGCCACGGCCGGCTCGGCGACGTGGAGTTCGGCCGGGAGTACTACCAGGACGAGCTTCCGGTACGGGCGGCGACCGTGCTGCGCGGGCACGCGGTGCGGGCCAATTATCTGGCCGCCGGCGCGGTCGACGTCGCTGTCGAGTTGAAGGACGCCAGCCTGCTGGAGGCGGTACGCGGCCAGTGGAGCAACGCGGTGGCGCGGCGCACCTACGTCACCGGCGGGCAGGGCTCCCGGCACCAGGACGAGGCGTTCGGCGAGGACTGGATGCTGCCGCCCGACCGCGCCTACTCCGAGACCTGCGCCGGCATCGGCTCGGTGATGCTCGCCTGGCGGCTGCTGCTGGCCGACGGTGACCCCCGCTACGCCGACCTGATCGAGCGAACCCTGTTCAACGTGGTCTGCACCTCGCCGTCGGCGGACGGCCGGAGCTTCTTCTACACGAACACCCTGCACCGGCGGGAACTCGGCACCCTGCCCGACGCCGACCGGCCCAGCCCACGGGCGGCGGCCTCGCTGCGGGCACCGTGGTTCGAGGTTTCCTGCTGCCCGACGAACGTGGCCCGGACGATGGCCAGCCTGCCCGGCTACGTCGCCACCCACGACGACGAGGGCCTGCAACTGCACCAGTACGTCTCCGGCACCGTCGAGCATCACCTCGCCGACGGGCGCGTCCGGTGCCTGGTCGTCGCGACCGACTACCCGCACGACGGCGAGATCCGGGTGCGGATCGACAGCGACGACGAGCACCCCTGGTCGCTGTCGTTGCGGGTGCCGGGGTGGGCGGCGCAGGGCGCGACGGTGACCGTCGGCGGGGACACCCGGCCGGTCGGTCCCGGATTCCTCACCGAGCACCGGATCTGGCGGCGCGGTGACGAGGTCGTCCTGTCGCTGCCGATGACGCCCCGGTTCGTATTTCCGGACACCCGGGTCGACGCGGTCCGCGGCTGCGTTGCGGTGGAGCGCGGCCCGCTCGTGCTCGCCGTCGAGTCGGTGGACGTGCCGCAGGTCGGCAGCGTGGACGAACTCCGCGTCGATCTCGACCAGCCGCCGCGCGTGGTCGACGGCAGGGTCGCCGTGCGTTGCCGGCGGGTGCGTCCGCAGGAGCACGAGTGGCCCTACCGGGCGGATCCGGCCGAGTCGGCTCCCGCCCCGAGCGCAGTGCTCGACGAGGTGGTGCTGGTGCCGTACCACGCCTGGGCCAACCGGGGGCCCTCGACCATGCGGGTCTGGTTGCCCACCGGTGCCGTCGAGCCGGTCCGTCCCGGCGGAGATGCCCCGTGTTAACGCTCACACGAACCCCCGAGCCGAACGAGAACACCACCGACAGGCGCGGCCGGTGACGCCTCACCCGCCCGGCCGCGCCGATAACAGGGAGGAAGGAACATGAACCGCAGACGCGTGAGGAGGGCACCCCTCTGGGTCGCTCTCGCCGCGCTCGTGGTGGGCGGGACAGCCATACCGTCCCCGGCCCACGCCGCCAGCCCGATCCTGCCCGGCAACGAGGGCGACGTCGGGGTCTACACCAACGGCCAGAACCACGTCATGGAGATCGGTGACCCGGTCTACACAAACATCAACGCCATCACCGACCAACTCGCGCCCGGGGTGCCGTACACCGCGGGTAACCTGCACCAGTCGATCTTCGAGAAGGACCTCGCCGCCGGCGGGACCGACTACTACCTCGACCGCATCCTCGGGGTACACGGAACGCTCGGGTCAGCGGTGCTGATGACCCGGGGCCGCTCCCTCTACATGCGCGGCGCGAGCAACAACAACTTCACCGTGATGGGCTTCGCCGGCAGCGCGTACGTCGGTGGCCCCAACAACCTCGGCAACCTCTACACCGTCACCGTGCCGGGGCAGACCGTCAGTGAGGTGAACGCCAACCGGTTCAACGCGCCGAGCCACGCCAAGAGCCGGTACAACATCGGCAGCACCGGCGTCACCGCCGACCTGACCAAGTTCATCACCTACGACAACGTCGCGGTCACCACGATCGACTTCAGCAACCCCGGCGACTCGGCTACCACCTTCACCGTCCGCACCGCCTCCCCGCTGGCCACCCAGGCCGGGCCGGGCGACGCCGCGCTGACCGGTACCCGCACCATCACCAGCGGTTCCAACAACGGGCTGGTCGACACCGCCTGGGACCAGATCAGGATCGACCTCACCGCGGCCGGCTTCACCCGCAGCGGCAGCAACCTCGACCGGGAGCTGACCGTCCCGGCCGGCGGCTCGGTGTCGGTGAAGGTCGTCGCCGCCGTCTCCTCGGCCACCCTGCCCGAGACGGTGCAGAGTTACCAGGAGTACGCCGAGCTGTCGCCGGCCGAGGCCGTGCGTACCGGCATCACCGAGTTCAACCGCCGCTGGGCGCAGGACGTGCCCTACATCAACGTGCCCGACCCGGCGCTGGAGAAGGCGATCGTCTACCGCTGGTGGGGCGAGCGGTACAACTCGCTGGACGCCAACGCCTCCGGTCACGTCTACCAGTACCCGACGACGATCGAGGGAGTGAACCTCTACCAGAACGCCGTCGCGCTGACCCAGCCGATGCACCTCCAGGACACCAAGTGGCTGCGTACGCCGTACCTGCCGTACGGGCAGATCCTGAACATCGGCGAACTCTCCGGCTCCTCGGCCTTCCTGGACAGCCCGGGGCACACCAGCTGGAACAACCACTACTCGCAGTACCTCGGCACCGCCGGCCTCGAGGCGTACAACGTGCACGGCGGTGGCAAGGAGATCGCCCGCAAGTTCGCCAGGTACTTCGAGGGTGACGGCGTCGGCCAGCTCGAACACTACGACGGCAACGACGACAAGCTGATCGCGTACGACACCAACTACATGCCCGGCAACGACGCGGACGCGATCACCTTCGGCTTCCCGAAGTCCAACGCCGGTGCCCCCGGTGCCCGGACGATCGAGCGCCCGGAGTCGGCGTACGTGTGGGGCGCCTTCGACGCGGCCCGTCAGCTCTACCAGCTCTCCGACGCCGAGCAGGCCAAGGTCGACGAGATGGGGACCAGGGCCGACGAGGTCCGGGACGCGATCCTCAACCGGCTCTGGAGCCCCGACATGCGGATGTTCCTGGCCGGCACGTCGCACGGCGCCACCAGCGCGGCGACCGCCAACGGTCGGCCCAACCCGTTGCCGGCGGAGGCCCGCAACCTGATCCCGGCCAAGGAGTCGAACCTCTACGACATCTACGCCGAGAACCTCATCCCCACCGACCAGTGGCAGAAGTACGTCGACGGGTTCCGCTTCCTGACCTACGGCGACAACTTCCCGATCTTCCCGTTCTACACCGCAAACCAGTACGACCGGGCGGCCTACGGGATCGGCGGCTCGAACAACTTCTCCAACATCAACTTCACCGTGCAGTACCGCGGGGTCCGCTCGGCGCTGCGGCACTACGACCCGGAGCAGAAGTACGTCACCCCGGCGTACGCCAAGCGGCTGCTGGACTGGATGGCCTGGAGCATCTACCCGGGCGGGGACGTGCGCGCCCCGAACCAGGCGGAGTACTACTCCAACTGGAACCCGAGCACCAAGACGTTCAACCGCAACAACCCGAACCACATCATGCTCGGCAACATGAACTACATCTTCGTCGAGGACATGGCGGGCATCCAGCCGCGCTCCGACGACAAGATCGAGCTGTGGCCGATCGAGTTCGGCTACGACCACTTCATGGTCAACAACCTGCGCTACCACGGGCAGGACGTCACAATCGTCTGGGACCCCGACGGCAGCAGGTACGGCCTGGGCGCCGGCTACAGCCTCTTCCTGAACGGCGAGAAGAAGGTGAGCACCGACAAGCTCGGCAAGCTCACCTACGACCCGAACACCAACGAGGTGCAGGCCGCCGCCGGGCTGACCGTCACCTACACCGCCACCACAGGTGCCGACTTCCCGAGCGCGGTGGACACCCCGATCGGCGACGACCGAGTGGTCGACTACCTCAAGACGGCCGGCATCGACCTCACCGAGGACGCGCCGAACCTGGCGCGGGGCGCGCAGCTCAGCTCGTCGTACACCCAGCAGGGCGTGCGGCCGACGCCGTGGCGGCAGTTCCACACGCCCGGCTGGAGCAGCACCTCGATGAACTACACGCCCGGGGCGATCAGCACCACCGAGCGGCCGGTCTCGCTGGCGGCGGTGACCGACGGGGTGACCGCCAACGAGCCGTACTGGGGCAACTACGGCACCACCGAGCGCAACGGCTACCTCGAGCTGGACCTCGGCTCGGCGAAGTCCTTCGACAACGTGAAGGTCTTCTTCGTCAGCGACCGCCAGGCCGGCGGTTACCGCGAGCCCGCCCGCTGGTGGGTGCAGGTGCCCGACGGCGACGGTGGCTGGACGGAGGTGCCGAACCAGTTCAAGAACCCGACCGTGCCGTCGGCGAAGTTCAACGAGGCGCTCTTCGAGACCGTCACCTCGAACAAGCTGCGCATCGCCTTCACCAACAACCCGACCTTCTACACCGCCATCTCCGAGATCCAGGTCTTCGACTCGGGCCGGGACGTGCCGGAGGTGACCAACCAGGCGCCCGTCGTCACCGCCAGCCGCGACGGCTCGGGTGACGGCAACCTCTCCACCCGGCTGGTCGCCACCGCCACCGACGACGGCATCCCGTACGACAGCGAACTCACCTTCGGCTGGGAGACCGTCTCCGCGCCGGAGGGCGCGGGCGTCATCTTCGCCGACGCGGGGGCCCTCACCACCCGGGTTACCGGCACGGTCGCCGGTGACTACGTGTTCCGGTTCTTCGCCGACGACGGGGAGAAACGGTCCACGGCGAACGTGTCGGTGACCCTCGCCAAGCGGGAGGTCAGCGCCGAGTTCGGCGCGTCGGCGACGATCAGCACCAGCGGCACCGCCTCGTGGGAGAACCACTCCCGGGTCAACGAGCCGACCACGCCGAACAGCTCCAACGCGGGCGCGGGCAACGGTTGGGGCAACTGGGGTCAGCCGGCCAACGGCACCAGCCAGGAGCGGGAGGCGTGGATCCAGTACCGCTGGGGCGCGCCGGTGCGGTTGTCGTCGACCGACATCTACTGGTACGACGACAACGGCGGCACCCGCCGGCCCAACGCCACCACGTACGTCATCGAGTCCTCGACGAACGGGACCACCTGGACGCCGGTCACCCTCACCGGTGACTCGACGTACGCGGCCGGGCTGGCCACCAACCGGTTCAACCGCTTCGAGTTCGAGCCGGTGAGCGCCAGCCACCTGCGCATCCGCATCTGGGGCGTGCAGGGCAGCGGGGCCGGTACGGGCGTGCTGCGGTGGCGGGCCAACGGCGAGACCGTCGACTCGGTGCGTTCGCCGGTGCTGATCCGCACCGGCGTGGGCCAGGTGCCGACGCTGCCGGAGAGCCTCGACGCGGTCTACACCAGCGGAGCCCGGGGCACTGTGACGTTCAACTGGCAGAACATCACAGCCGAGCAGGTCGCCGAGCCGAACGTCGACCCGTTCGTGGTCTACGGCACGAACGACGCGTACGGCCTGATCGCCGAGGCCCGGATCTACGTCCGGCCGGAGATGTCCACAGGCGGCATCTCGATCCAGGGTGCCGAGACCTTCGAACAGGCCGTCGAGGTGGGCGAACTGCCCTGGCTGCCGGAACGGGTGGAGGTCTCCTACAACGACGGCTCCCGGGACAACCAGGCCATCGGTGTCGACTGGGACTTCGACGAGAACATCGTCAACACCCCCGGCCGCTACACCATCATCGGTGACCTGATCCTGCCCGACTACGTAAGCGAGGCCGGTGCCACGCGGACCACGTTGACCCTCACCGTGGGCGACCCGCCCGAGACCCCGACCTGGGACGTCGAGGTGCAGGCGAGCACCCGCTGCACCGGCAGCAACGTCTACGTCGCGGTGAACGCCCGCAACGCCGAGGACGGGCCGCTCACCATCGAGCTGGTCACGCCGTACGGCACCCGGAAGGTCACCGACGTGGCCGCCGGCAAGTCCGCCTTCCAGGCGTTCAACACCCGCGCCAAGTCGGTGCCGGCCGGTACCGCGACGGTGAAGGCCACCGGAACCGTCGACGGCGAGCCGGTGACCGTGGAGTTCGAGGCGCCCTTCGGCGCGCTCAACTGCGGCTGATTCCGCGCAGGTGGTGGCGGCGCCGGGGGAGCGCCGCCACCACCACCCTCCCGCACAGCAGTGAGGAGACATCCACCGTGAACAGCATCGTGGGGCGCGGCGCCGCCCCACCGTCGTCCCGGCGTCCGCGCCGGTTGCGCCGGGCGGTCGCCGTGGCAGCGGTCGCCGGACTCGTCGCCGGTGGCCTGGCCGGCGTCGCCGGCCCGGCGCACGCCGCGGAGCCCGAGTCCTACACCTTCACCAACACCGCGAACCCGATCCTCGGCGACGGCAGCTACTACTCGGCCGACCCGGCGCCCGTCGTCGTGCCGGCCGGTGCCCCCGGCAACGACACCGCCGAGGACCAGCTCTACATCTACACCGGCCACGACCAGGCCGGACCCTCCACAAACGACTTCATCATGAACGAGTGGGGCGCCTTCCGGACCACCGACGTCGAGGCGGGGGAGTGGACCCACTTCCCGTCGCTGATGCGTCCGGAGGCGGTCTTCTCCTGGGCCACCCCGGGACGCGCGTACGCCGGCCAGGTCGTAGCGGGCGTGGACGGGCGATACTACTGGTACGTCCCGATCCACGAGCGGGACAGCCCGGTGTCGGACAAGTTCGCCATCGGGGTGGCCGTCTCGGAGAGCCCCACCGGCCCGTGGACCGACCACGCGGGCGGACCGATCATCTCCCAGCGGGTACCGACGGCGAACAACATCCACAACATCGACCCGACCGTCCTGGTCGACGGCGAGGCCCCCAACCAGCGGGTGTACATCTGGTGGGGCTCCTTCAGCCAGCTGCGGATGCTCGAACTCCAGCAGGACATGAAGACGCCGATCGGCACCCCGCGTACCGTCACCGGCCTGACCGGCTTCTTCGAGGGCGCCTGGGCCTTCAAGCGCAACGGCACCTACTACCTGGCGTACGCCGGCAACAACGCCGGCCCGACCTCGCAGTGCACCCCGGCGAACTACCACGCCTGCCTCGCGTACGGCACGGCGTCCTCGCCGGAGGGTCCGTGGACCTACCGGGGGACGTTCCTGCGGCCGGTCTCCTCCACCACCAGCCACCCCGGGCTGCTGGAGTTCAACGGCCGCTGGTACCTCGCGTACCACACCGCCGACGCGGTGGGCGGCGGCCACTTCCGCCGCTCGGTGGCGATCGACCCGGTCGAGTGGGACGACACCCAGACCCCGCCGCGGATCAAGCTCGTCACGCCGACGCCGGCCAAGGGACGTGACCTCACGCCCCGGCCGAACATCGCCCAGGAGGCCCGGGTCACCGTCTCCAACGAGCCGGTACCCACCCAGTACTGGGTGAAGGCGCTAAACGACGAGATCGTCCGGTCGAACCCGCTGCCGCCGGACATGTGGGGGACCTGGACCGGCAACAACCCGCCCCAGCAGTGGGTGCAGTACACCTGGGACCAGCCGATGCGGATCGCCGGTTCGCAGATCGACTTCTGGAACGACCAGCCGCAGGGCACCGGCGTCGGGGTGGCCGCCCCGGCCCGCTGGCGCATCCAGTACTGGGATCTCGACGCCGGCCGGTGGGCCGACGTACCGAACCCGAGCGGCTTCCCCACCAGCACCCAGGGCTTCCAGAACACCACCTTCGACCCGGTGACCACCACGCAGGTCCGCGCGGTGTTCGACGCGTCGACAAACGGCAGCACCTACTCGGCGGTGGCGGTCGAGGAGTGGAAGATCCTCGCCGCGCAGCCGGAGTCGGTGAGCGCGCCGTCCGTCACGGTGGAGGTGGGCGAGAACGATCTGCCCGACACCCTGCCCGTGACGTTCGGCAGCGAGACCCTGCGGCTGCCGGTCTACTGGGACCCGGTGACCCCGGAGGACGTCGCGCAGCCGGGCACCCTCACCGTCGCCGGCACCGTGCTCGGCTACGCCGCAGGCCGGGTCTCCGCCCAGGTCACCGTCATCTCCCCGGACGACACCGAGGGCGACGAGACCGCCCCGACGGTGACGCTCACCCCGAGCGGCAGCGCCGGCAGCGCGGGTTGGTTCCGGTCGGCCGTGCGGGTACGGATCGCCGGGGTCGACGACCGGGGCGGGCGGTTGAGCATCTCCGCCCGGGTCGACGACGCGGAACCGGTCGTCACGAATGACACGCGGTCGGTGGACGTGACGGTCTCCGGGGACGGCGAACACACAGTCACCGCGACCGCGACCGACCGCGCCGGCAACGTCTCGGCACCGGCGAACCTCGCCGTACGCATCGACGCCACCGCACCGGTCAGCACGGCCACCGTGCACAGTGCCACCCGGGCGGTCACGGTGACCGCGAGCGACGCCACCTCCGGGGTCGCCCGGATCGAGTACGCCATCGGCACCGGCGCGTGGACCGCGTACGACGGCCCCATCGCGGCACCCGACTCGAACCGGCACACCGTGCAGTTCCGCGCGACCGACGCGGCCGGCAACCTGGAGACGGCCAGATCGATCGCCATCCCGGCCGACCTGTCCGGGCCACTTACCGGCAACATCGGGCCGATCGGGACGCCTACCGCCTCCTACACGGCGAGCTGGAACAGCGTCAGCGCGCTCAACGACGGCACCGACCCGACCAACCCGAGCCAGGCGCAGATCTGGGGCACCTGGTCCGGCACCCGCCCGGCCACCCAGTGGGTGCAGTACGACTGGGCCCGCCCGGTGCGGATCACCGGCACCGAGCTGAAGTTCTGGCGGGACTCCAACCAGGGTTCGGGCGATGGCGTCGCCCAGCCCGACGGCTGGGTCCTCCAGTACTGGGACGAGGCCGGTTCGGCCTGGCGGGACGTGGCAGGGGCCTCGGACTACGGCACCAGCACCACCGCGTTCAACACGGTCACCTTCGACCCGGTCACCACACCGAGGGTGCGGGCCACCATCCGGGCCAACGGCAACGGCACCACCTACTCCGCGGTCGCGATCACCGAGTGGCGGGTCTTCGCCGACGATCCGGGTGTCCAACCGGAGCTGCCGGTGACGGTGACCGCGCAGGCGCGCTGCCTCGCCGGTAGGGCGTACGTGGCGGTGCAGGCCCGCAACGACCACGGCGCGCCGGTTGGCATCACCCTGGAAACCGCGTACGGCGAGCGGTCCTTCGCGGCGGTGGCGCCGGGCGGCAACGCCTTCCAGCAGTTCGCCACCCGGACGGCCTCGGTGCCGGCCGGCACGGCGACGGTCCGGGTCACCGGTTCCGTCGACGGCAAGGCGACGACGACCACCGTCACCGGGGAGTACGCCGGGGCCAACTGCGCCGCCGATCCCCGACAAGCCCAGTGATTCACCTGATCCGGAATGGAGTTGAAGAGATGAACGCAGTGAACCGTAAGCGGCTGCTCGCGGCCGGGGCCGCCGGCGCCCTGCTGCTCGGCTCGGTGGCGATGGCCGCACCGGCGTCGGCCGAGCCGGGCGACAACGCCGATGTCGAGGTGACCGTCGACATCGAGGAGATCAAGGAGCCGGGGGTGCTGGCGATGTCGGTGGCGGCCGACTCGGTGGCGTTGTCGGAGGACGGGTCGACGTTGTTGGTGCGTCAGTTCGTGGGGACGTTGCCGACGGTGACGGTGACGGACACGCGTACGGCTGATGAGGTGCCGGCGGGTTCGGCGTGGGCGGTGCTGGGTTCGGCGTCGGACTTCGTCGGGGCTGATGGTCAGGAGCCGATCGCTGCGGGGCATCTGGGTTGGCGTCCGAAGCTGCTGGATGGTGGGGACACCGGTCTGGTGAGTGAGGGCGAGGAGGTCGTGACTGTGGTCGACGAGCCGACGCAGCCGGGCAACAACGTGGGTCTGGTCGACCAGGAGTTGTTGGTGTCGACGTTCGACTCGGGTGCGGTGGCCGGTGGCGAGTTCACGGTGAACGCGGAGTTGTTCCTGCGTACGCCGGCTGATGTCGCGGCGGGTGAGTACGCCTCGACGTTGACCCTGTCCCTGTTCGAGTGACACCCGTGGTGGGGGCCGCCACCCGGCGGCCCCCACCACCCCTCGCGGCGAAGGGTCCCGCCATGAGCCGAGCCCACCTACACCAGCAGCGGCAGCCCGCCGTGATGCAGCCGGAAGTTGTCCAGCTCGGCGGGATCCACCGCGAGCCGCAGGTTGGGAAGCTGCCGGGCGATCCGGTCGAACATGATCCGGCTCTCCAGCCGGGCCAGGTGCGCGCCGAGGCAGAAGTGGATCCCGTGCCCGAAGGCGATGTGCTGGCGACCGTCGGTGCGGTGGATGTCGAACACGTGCGGCCGGTCGAACACCGCCGGGTCCCGGTTGGCACCCCACAACGACAGGCCCACCCGGTCGTATGCGGGGATCCGCCCGCCGGCTATCTCGATCTCCTCGAAGGCGTAGCGCGGTGGCACGACCTCGACCGGTCCCCGGTACCGCAGCGTCTCCTCGACCACCGCCGACGCCAGGGACGGGTCGTCGCGCAGCGCCCGCCATTGTTCGGGGTGGCTGAGCAGCAGGCGTACCCCGTTGACGATCAGGTCGACGGTGGTCTCCTGGCCGGCGATGAGCAGCAGTTGCACAAGCGCCACCAGTTCGTCGCGATCGAGCCGGTCACCCTGGTCCGAGATGGTCACCAGCTGCGAGATCAGGTCGTTTGCCGGGGCCGCGCGGCGGCGGGCCGCCAACCCGTCGAGGTACGCCCCGAACTCGGTGAGCGCGGCCGGACCGTCGACGCTTGCCGAGACGATCGCCGCCGACCAGGCGCGAAACCGGGGCCGGTCCGGCTCCGGCACGCCGACAAGTTCGGCGATCACGTTTACCGGCACCGGATCGGCGAGGTCGGTGATGCCGTCGATGCTGCCCTGCCGGCGGGCGCGGGCGACCAGTTGGTCGGCGAGGTCGCTGATCCACGGTTCCAGCCGGGCCATCGCCCGCGCCGTGAAGCCGCCGCTGACCAGCCCGCGCAGCCGGGTGTGATCGGGCAGGTCGAGGTTGATCAGCTGGCGGGCCTCGAGTCTCGCCACTTCGGACAGCTCGTGCGGGGCAGGCCACCGGGCGCCCGGCAGGTGCCGGCTGATCTCGTGACCGATCCGCGGGTGTCGCAGCCCGGCCAGCACGTCGGCGTGCCCGGCGATCACCCACCACCGGTTGCCCGCCGGGTCGATCTGGAGCACCGGCGCGCCGGCCTGGCGTACCCGGTCGTAGAAGGGGTGCGGATCCCGGCGGACGGCCGGATCCCACAACTCCGAGACGCCGAACGCAACTGCCACATCGCCTCCTCGATCATCCGACCGACCAATAGTTAGCGCTAACATAAACATGACTCCAGAATGTGTCAAACACGCCTCTGTCCTTGATAGACGTCGTCGTCCTGCCTAGGGTGAGCGTTAACATCCACCGCCCTCCACCTCCGCGGAAGGATCGATCCAAGTGGCCGAAACCGAGACCCGTCCCCTCACTCGACGCCATGTTCTCCAGGCATCAGCGATCGGGGTGGCCGCCGCGGCCGCCACGGGCGCACTACCGGCGGGCGCAGCCCAGGCCGCCCCAGCCGCCGGCGCCACCACCGGACCGGCCGGCCTCGCCGTGGTCCCGCCCGACCCCGGCCCCGGCGGCACCGCCCCGGTCCGGCCGTTCCCGCTTCGCGACGTGACCCTTGGCAACGGGCTGCTCCAAGAAAAGCGCGACCGGATGAAGAGCTACCTGCGACAGCTCGACGAGCGGCGCTTCCTCGTACTCTTCAACAACCAGGCCGGTCGCCCGAACCCGCCGGGCGTCACCACCCCCGGCGGCTGGGAGGACGGCGGGCTGCTCAGCGGCCACTGGGCCGGGCACTTCATGACGGCCCTGGCGCAGGGCTACGCCGACCACGGCGAGCCGATCTTCAAGAGCAAGCTCGACTGGATGGTCGACGAACTCGCGGCGTGCCAGGCCGCGATCACCGCGCGGATGGGCGACGGCGATCCGGAGGAAGAGGAGCCGGAGGAGCCGCAGATCGACCGGGTGCCGGGCCGGTTCGGCAGCGGCCTGCGGCTGAACGGCCCGAGCCGGGCCGAGCACGTCACCCTGCCGCAGGAGGCGATCAGCCAGCTCGCCGACTTCACAATCGCCACCTGGGTGAACCTCGCCGCCACGCAGAACTGGAGCCGGCTGTTCGACTTCGGTCAGAACAGCACGGTGAACATGTTCCTGACCCCGCGAGCCGGGGTCACCGGCAACGCGCCGAGGTTCGCGATCACGGTCAGCGGCAGCGGCGGGGAACAGCAGATCAACGGCTCCTCGGCCCTGCCCACAAACCAGTGGGTGCACCTGGCCGTGACGCTCACCCAGAACACCGGCACCCTCTACGTCAACGGTGAACAGGCCGGCCAGAACACCAACATGACGCTGAGCCCGGCCAACCTCGGCAACCCGGGAAACCGGTGGATCGGGCGGTCGCAGTACGGCGACGCGATGCTGAACGCCACCATCGACGAGTTCCACATCTTCGACCGGGCACTCAGCCAGCAGGAGGTGCGGTCGCTGCTGGACTCCCCGGCCGGCAGCACCGGTGGCGGCTCGATCGCCTGGTACCGGTTCGAGGAGGAGGGCGGCACGACCATCCGGGACGCCTCGCCCAACGGCCGCGACGGTGGCATCGTGCCGACCCAGAGCGACGGCGGTGCGTTGTGGGTGCCGACGCACCCCGGTTACCTGGGCGCGATCCCGGAGGACGCCGTGCTCCGGCTCGGCCCGCCGCGCTGGGCCGTCTACGGCAGCAACGCGGCCACAAACACCTGGGCCCCGTGGTACACCCAACACAAGATCATGCGCGGCCTTTTGGACGCGTACTACCACACCGACAACGCCAAGGCCCTCGACGTGGTGGTCAAGATGGCCAGCTGGGCACACCTGGCGCTGACCGTGGGAGACAAGAACCATCCCGCGTACCCCGGCCCGATCACCCGGGACAACCTCAACTACATGTGGGACCTCTACATCGCCGGCGAGACCGGGGGAGCCAACGAGGTCTTCCCCGAGATCTACGCGCTCACCGGGGACGCCAAGCACCTGGCCACCGCGAAGCTCTTCGACAACCGGGAGTCGCTCTTCGACGCCTGCGTCGCCAACCGGGACATCCTGGTCACGACGCCGCAGACCAACCCCGGCCGCCGCCGCCCGGACCGGCTGCACGCCAACTCGCACGTGCCGCAGTTCGTCGGCTACCTCCGGGTCTACGAGCACAGCGGCGACACCGAGTACTTCCAGGCCGCCAAGAACTTCTTCGGCATGGTCGTTCCGCACCGGATGTACGCCAACGGCGGCACCGGCGGCAACTACCCGGGCTCCAACAACAACATCGAGCTGTTCCAGAACCGGGGCAACATCGCCAACTCGATCGCCCAGGGCGGTGCGGAGACCTGCACCACGTACAACCTGCTCAAGCTGGCGCGCAACCTCTTCCTGCACGAGCACGACGCCGCCTACCTGGACTACTACGAGCGGGGCCTGCTCAACCAGATCGCCGGCTCGCGGGCCGACACCACGACCGTCAGCAACCCGCAGGTCACCTACTTCCAGCCGTTGACCCCGGGCGCGAACCGTGGCTACGGCAACACCGGCACCTGCTGTGGTGGGACCGGGATCGAGAACCACACCAAGTACCAGGAGACCATCTACTTCAAGTCGGCCGACGGCAGCACCCTCTGGGTCAACCTGTACGCCTCCGCCACCCTCGACTGGGCGGAGAAGGACTTCACGATCGTCCAGGAGACCGACTACCCACGACAGGACCGCACCCGGCTCACCGTGCAGGGCAGCGGCCCGCTCGACATCAAGCTCCGGGTGCCGGGGTGGGTGCGCAAGGGCTTCTTCGTCACGATCAACGGCACCGCGCAGCAGGTCGACGCCCGGCCGGGCAGCTACCTGACGCTGAGCCGGAGCTGGCAGCCGGGCGACGTCATCGACATCCGGATGCCGTTCAGCGTCCGGGTCGAGCGGGCGCCCGACCGCCCCGACACGCAGGCGATCTTCTGGGGGCCGGTGATCCTCCAGATCCTGGGCAACCCCGGCGACGGCAACTACCGCGAGCTGACCATGTACCACCAGCTAAAACTGGACGGCGACTACGCCCGGGCGGCGATCACCCAGACGAGCGCCACGGCGGCGGGTGACCCGCTCTTCACCACGCACGGCTTCAACCTGCGGCCGTACTACATCGGCGACACCCAGGCCGCCTCGTCGTACTTCCGCCGGATCGAGCCGACGATCGTGTTCGGCTCGATCGACACCGGGGTGCCCAACCGCAAGCGCAACGACGGCCTGCCGAACTACGACGTACCGGTGACCGGAATCCCCTCGCCCGGCACCGACGGCCCGACCTTCCTGGACCTCCTCTGGGACCGGGCGCCGTTCGCCAACCACGGCCAGTTCGTCTCGACCGTCACCCAACTCGCGACGGAGTTCGTCGAGGCGGGCGTCTTCACTGCGGCGGAGAAGAGCCTCGTCGTCTCGCGCGCCGCACAGGCGAGGCGGGAACTCGCGCCGGAGCCCGCCTGGCAGGTCGAGACCGAGCTGCGTACCCAGCGGATCGGCGCAAACGTCTACCTCGGCGTCAACGTCCGCAACGACGACACCGTGCCGCTCACCATCGAGCTGATCACCTCGTACGGCTCGCGTACGGTGCCGGACGTCGCCCCGGGCAGGTCCGCCTACCAGTCGTTCAACACCCGGAGCGCGGCCGTACCGGCCGGCACCGTGACCGTCCGGATCACCGGGACGGTCGACGGTGATCCGGTGACCGCCCAGATCGAGGCGTCGTACGACGCGAGCAGCTGAGACCGGCCCGTGAGGCGTCGTGGCGGTGTCCGTTCGGGCACCGCCACGACGCTTCCTCCCCGCCTGTCGCGGTTTCGAGATCGTTTTCGCACCGGCCGCCGCTGCGGCACCACTTCCCGACTCGGGAAGGGGTGCTCAATCGGTGTAGTGTTCGGGCCAGGCGCGAGGATCGGCGGCTGCCACTGGCTCGCAACCCCGCCGAAACTCCGCCGAAAAGGTTTTATAGATTTACTTCCGCCAGGAGTGCTCAGCTCACTCCGGAGATGGTCTGTCGCCGCGCGTCACCCGTGCCGGTCGCGCTGGAGAGGGAGCACCGCATGAGCACCGAGCCCGAGGTTCCCGCCAACCGGCCGCCCACGCTCACCGATGTCGCCCGGCTCGCCGGGGTGTCGGTCGCCACCGCCTCCAAGGCGATCAACGGGCGTGGCGAGGTCCGGCCGGCCACCCGGGTTCGCGTGCTGGAAGCCGCGGAACTGCTCTCCTTCGCGCCGAACGCGTTGGCCCGCGGGCTGCTCAGCGGCCGGACCGGGACGGTGGGCCTGCTCACCAGCGACCTGGAGGGGCGCTTCTCGATCCCCATCCTGATGGGCGTGGAGGACGCCTTCGGGGCGGGGCAGGTGTCGGTCTTCCTCTGCGACGCGCGCGGCGACGCCATCCGGGAACAGCACCACGTGCGGGCGCTGCTCTCCCGCCGGGTGGACGGCCTGATCGTGGTCGGCTCCCGCACCGACCCCCGCCCGCCGCTGGCCGGCAACATCCCGGTGCCCGTCGTGTACGTCTACGATCCCTCCGCGAACCCCGACGACATTTCGATCACCGTCGACAACGTGGGTGGCGGGCGACTCGCGGTCGAGCACCTGCTGGCCTGCGGCCGGCGCAACATCGCCCACATCACCGGTGAGGCCGGCTTCCAGGCGGCCCGGGACCGGGCCGAGGGTGCGGCTGCGGCGCTCGCCGACGCCGGCCTGAAGATGATCGGCGAGCGGCCGTACTTCGGCTCCTGGGACGAGTCCTGGGGCCGGGCCGCGGCCCACATGGTTGTCGAGCGGCATCCCGAGACCGACGCCATCTTCTGCGGCAGCGACCAGATCGCCCGCGGCGTGCTCGACACGCTCCGCGAACTCGGCCGCGACGTGCCGCGCACCATGGCGGTGATCGGCTTCGACAACTGGGAGGCCATCGCCGCCGACTCCCGCCCCCGGCTGACCAGCATCGACATGAACCTCAAACACCTCGGCGCGGTCGCCGGTCAACGGCTCTTCGCCGCCATCGGTGGTGCCGTGCCCGGTTCCGAGAAGTTCCCCGGCCGCGTCGTGATGCGCGAGTCGACGCTCCCCGCCGGCTGACAGCCTTCAGCCCGACCTGCCGGTCACAATGCTGACCGGTCGCTAGATTGGCTGTTATAGCTGGATCTACTCTCCGACGACGAGGCCCTCAAGGATCTGCGCCAGTCGCGGGAGGTTTTCGCGGCCGGCGACACCTTTTCCATGGACGAGGTTCGCGCCGAGCTGGAACGGCGTTGCGGCAGGGCGGCCTGATGCCACCGGGAGGTGAGGGGGTGGGCGATGGCACCCACGAGCCGCTCGGGTGCCAGGTGGTGCCCACTGCCCTGGTGATGCTCTGCTGGGATAGGTTCCAGAGCGTGGACGGTGGTCACGGGTCGGTGCTGATGTCGGTGTCGACGTGGCAGCAGCCGCTGCCGGTGCCCGCCTCGGTGCACCGTTCAGCGTTGGTCGCCGACGTCGCCGAGCGCGTGTTGGCGTGCGGTGCCGGGCGCCTGCGGGTGGGCATCGACGGGTTGACCGCCGCTGGCAAGACCAGCTTCGGCCACGAGTTGGCGCAGCAGATCAGCTCGCGTGGTCGGCCGGTGCTGCGGGCGAGTCTGGACGACTTCAAGCAGCCGTGGCGGGACCGGCATCTGTACGACCGCGAGTCGGGTGAGGGTTACTACCGCAACGCCTTCGACTACGACGCCGTCGCGCGGTTGTTGCTGGAACCGGCCGGTCCTGACGGCTCAGGTGCGTGTGTGCTGTGCAGCATCGACCCACTGACCCAGCGCGAGCATCGTGACGTGATCACCCGTGCGGCAGCGGACGCGGTGCTGATCGTCGACGGCGTTTTTGCGTTTCGCCCGCAGATCAACGACTACTGGGACTTCCGGATCTGGCTCGACATCGACGAGCAGACGTCGGTGCACCGGGGAACCCATCGGGATCAGGACTGGGCCGGCGCGGAAGCCGAAGCGCTGCACCGGGACCGTTACCTGGTCGCCGAACGGCTCTACCTGGCCGAGGTGGATCCGCTGCCGATGGTCGATGTGATCATCGACAACACCTCGTTCGGCCAGCCGCGGCTGCTGCACCGACGCTCGTGAAGCACGACCCCGGCGCGTCGCCACCAGCCCGGGGGTCGTCCGTCCATGAACGACCACCGGGAAGCCCCGTCAGCCGGCCCGGTACCTTGCCCGACAGCGGTATCGAGGTACGGCCCGGCGACGTGCCGGCACTCGAAGCCCGCTGGGCGCAATGCTGGAAACCGCGCGACGTCGCACGCCGCCTGGCCGGGATCTCTGTGCCCTGGTACGTCGCCGCGGGCTGGGCGCTGGACCTGTGCCGTGGTGAGCAGACCCGCGAACACCACGACATCGAGATCGCGGTGCCGGCCGGGCGGTTTCCAGAGATCCGTGAGCGTTTCGCCGATCTCACGTTCGACGCGGTCGGCGCCGATCGGATCTGGGAATCGGCGACGCCACAGGTGCTGGCCGCCACTCGGCAGACCTGGCTGCGCGACCCGAAGACGGGGCGCTACCTGCTCGATGTCTTCCGTGAGCCGCACGACGGCAACGGGTGGATCTGCCGGCGAGCCGAAACGATCAAGCTGCCCTAGCCCAACGCGAAACACTCACCCGGTTGCTGAGGCAGGTGCATCCGGGGCATGCCTGGCTGGCGGCCCTGTAGCCCGGCTCAGCTGCGACCCGCACCCGTTTACCCGGTGGGCCGGACCTGCTCGAAGTGGAACTCGCGAATGAAACAGTCACGTGGCTGACCGACGGCGAAGAGCACGCAGTCGACAACCGACCGGGCGGTGAGATCGTGGTCCGCCCGCCGGGGGCCGTCCGGCACGAAGTCCGGTGGAAACAGTGAGATCACCCGGATCCCGGCCGGCCGCAGCCGATACGACAGGATCTCGGCCAGACCGGCGTGGGCGTGTTTGGCCGCGTAGAACGCGGGATGCGCACCCGATCGGCGGTGCCCCACCTCGCCGCAGGCCGAGATCATGTTGACGATGTCGGGCCGCGCCGATGCCCGCAGCAGCGGCAGCAGGTGTTTGGTCACCAACAGGGTGCCGGTCCCGCCCGCCGCCAGCACCGCTTCGATCTCGTCGTCCGGGGCGTCTGCCAGGTCGTCGCCGTGGGAATAGGGCGCACCGTTGTTGACCAGCACATCGAGGTGATCCGTCCGGGCGGCCAGGGCGGCGGCGAACGCCCGTACCGAATCCGGTACGGCGAGATCGCAACGGAACGCCTCGGCCCGGCCCGGCCCCCGCCGGCTGATCTCAGCCGCGACCCGCTCGGCGGCCGACAGGTCACGGGCCGAGAGGAAGACCTGAGCACCGCGCTGCGCGAAGGCCCCGGCCAGCAGCCGACCCGTGTCACGTGCGGCGCCGGTGATGGCAACGTTCAGACCGTCGAGATTCATGACCAACAGCGAAGCACCTGCACCCCGGTTGAGGTCAACAGGACACCTCCCGGCCCGGGCTCAGGAGTGGATCGCGCCGTAACGGTCCGGCGGGGCTCGGGATCCTTGGGCCGCGCTTGACGTGGAAGGAGGCGGAGCCGGCTGATTTTTTTGTGGTCGGGTTGTCGAATCCGGTGGTGGCCGTTCGACGTTTTGATGACAGCACGACCGATGAAGGAGAACCACGATGCGTCAGCTGATCGTCACCGAGTTCATGTCCCTCGACGGTGTCATCGACTCCCCGGGCGGTGGCGACCACCCGCACGCCGGCTGGACGTTCAAGGACGTCCCGATGGACGAGGCGGCGTACGAGATCAAGGGCCGGGAGCAGGAGGAGGCCGGCGCGTTGCTGATCGGCCGGGTGAGCTATGACGAGTTTGCTCCGGTCTGGCCGAAGATGGAGGAGTTCGCCGAGTACAACGCGATGCCGAAGTACGTCGTCTCCACCACTCTGACCGACCCGGAGTGGCACAACACCACGGTGCTGCGTTCGCTCGACGAGGTCGCCGAACTCAAGCAGGGCGACGGGGGTTCGATCCTGGTGCATGGCAGCGCCACCCTCGCGCAGAACCTCGCCGCCGCCGGGCTCGTCGACCGGTACCACCTGCTGATCTTCCCGCTCCTGCTTGGCAGCGGGAAGCGGCTCTTCGCGCCGGAGGACGCCGAAAAGCAGAAGCTGGCTCTGGTCGAGCACGCGACGTACGGCAACGGCGTCCAGTTGGCGGTGTACGACGTGCTGCGCTGAGCGCCGGGCCGGTGGCGCGGCCTGCGGCGGGGTCGGACCCGGACGACGGTCCGGCTCACCGCAGGCCGTGCCGGGCGGGCGGGATCGATTGTCGCCTCTGGTCTGCGCCCGACCGGACGGGCACGATGGGCACGTGGGCGGGTACGTGGACATCGAGCCGGTTGACGCGGCGCCGGTACAACCGTTCCGGCGAACGTGGCTGCGGCAGCGCTGGGAGGATCTGGTCTTCCTGCACTGGGCGGTGCAGCCGGCGGCCGTGGCACCCCTGCTGCCCGCCGGCACGACGAGCCGGATGGAGGTCCGGGTGGGGGAGGCCATCGCCGACCCGAGCCCGCTGGAACACTTCCTCACCGCCCGGTGGGGCCTGCACACCCGACTGTTCGGGCGTACGCGGCACCTGCCGAACTGGCATCCCCGTTGGCCGCTGCACCGGGCTGAGTTGCTGTCGCTTGACGACGAACTGGTCACCGCCGCCGGTCTCGCGCCGCCGGTCGGCCCGCCGGCCAGCGTGCTCTACTCGCCCGGCGTGCCGGTCGGCTTCGGTCCACTGAGCTGACCCCTGGGACGGTGACGGCGGTCGCTCGCCCGCGCTTGGTGACAGGGTTCGCCGGTGCCCGCAGCGAAGCGTTATTTAACCGATCCATGACGGGCGTCAGAATTTCTTGACATCTAGTTCATCGTGCCGAACCATGACCAACAACACAGCGGCGTGCCCCTCACGCAGCGGTACCACACCTGCAGGTCCGAGGCATCCGCCGGTTTGACGCACCGACCCCCTCTGCCCAGGAAGGGCCTCGTCAATGAAGAAGGTCATGGCTCTCGGGCTGATCGCGGCCACCGCGATCGCCCTCACTGGATGTACTGACTCCGATGCGTCCCCGACCGAACAGGGTGACGGCGACCTGCGCCAGGTCCGGGTCGCAGCGCTCCCCATCACCGAGACCGCAGCCCTCTGGGGCGGCATCAAGGCGGGGCTCTTCGAGAAGCACGGGCTTCAGGTCGAGGTGCTGCCCGCCCAGGGCGGCGCGCAGGCCATCCCTGCGCTGATCAACGGCGACATCGACTTCGCCATCGGCCAGCCGTTCGGTCCGTTCCGGGCCGACCTCCGGGACCTCGGCGTGGTGCTGATCGGAAACTACGCGTCGTCCTACGCGGAGGGTGACGACATCAACGCCGTCGTGGCGTCGGCGAAGTCCGGCATCAAGCGCCCCGCCGACCTCGCGGGCAAGCGGGTGTCGGTGAACAGCCTGGGTGCGGCCGGCGACGTGACCATCATGGCCGCGGTGGAGAAGGACGGCGGCGACCCGTCCACGATCAAGTTCGTCGAGGTCGCCTTCCCCGACGTGCCGGCCCAGCTCGAGGCGGGCAACATCGACGCCGGCTGGGTACCGGAGCCCTTCGTCACGCAGCTGACCAGCCGCGGTGACACCTTCATCGTCGCGCCGTACCAGGCGGTCGTGCCGGGCCTGACCACCCTCACCACCTTCACCACCACGAAGAAGGCGGAGTCGGACGCCAAGCTGGTCGACGACTTCGCGGCGGCGATGAAGGAGACGCTCGCCTGGGCACAGGACTCCGCAAACGAGGCGGCGGTCCGACAGGCGATCAAGGACAACCTCCAGCTGCCGGAGCCGGTCGCGGACTCGGTGAAGCTGCCGGCCTTCAGCTGGGAACTGGACCGGGCGAGCATGCAGACGCTCGTCGAGCTCGCCCAGAAGTACAAGGTCCTCGACAACCAGCCCAACTTCGATCGCCTCATCCAGCAGCGGTAACCGGCACGCGCACCTCCTCCCCGGTACCCGGTAGCGGGGAGGAGGTCGCCACCGACCGACCACGGGAGTGATATGCGCGTGTCATCCGCCCGTCACCTGCGCGCGGTGCGCAAAGCACTGCTGGGCACCGTCGGCCTTGCCGGGTTCCTCGTCATCTGGCAGTTGATCCCGACGCTGGGCCTGATCAACCCGCAGTACCTGCCGTACGTGACGGACGTCGTCGCGCGGCTCTTGGAGGAGTCCCGCGACCTCGCCTTCTGGCGGCGGTTGGGTGCCACCATGACGTCCTGGGCGATCGGTTTGGCGGTGGCGGCGTTCGCCGCGGTCGTCCTCGGCACGATCGTCGGTCTGGTGCCGGTCCTGCGGCGCGCGACCCACACGATTGTCGAGTTCCTCCGGCCGATCCCGTCGGTCGCCCTCATTCCCCTCGCGGTGCTGATGTTCGGCATCCAGCGGCAGGCCGCGCTCGTCATCATCATCTACGCGTCGTTCTGGCAGGTGTTCGTGCAGATGATCTACGGCGTCGCCGATGTCGACTCGGTCGCCCGCGACACCGCGCGCAGCTTCGGGCTCACCCGCCGCGAGCAGCTGTCGCACCTGGTGCTGCCGACCGCGTTGCCGTACCTCATGACGGGTCTGCGGCTCGCCGCGGCGGTCGCCCTCATCCTGGCCATCACCGCGGAGATGGTGATCGGCAATCCCGGCCTCGGCCGCATGATCGAGCTGTCCCGCTCGGCCGGTGACTCCGTCGGCCTGTACGCCTTCGTCGTGGTCACCGGCCTGCTGGGGCTGCTGGTGAACCTCGTCTTCCGGTTCATCGAGCGTCGTTCGCTCTCCTGGCACCAGTCCGTACGAGGGGAGGATGTCCGGTGACCACGCGTACCGGTGACATCGCCACGGCGCGGCGGGGTCGCGGCGTCGGGGCCCGCATCGCCGCGAGTCTGCTCTACGCGCTCGGGCTGCCGTTCCTGCTCCTGGTGATCTGGGCGCTGGCGGCGACGAGGTCGACGAACCGGTTCTTCCCCGACCCGGTCACCATCTTCGAAGCCTTCGTGGACACCTGGGTCGGCCCCGCCTTCGTCGAGGACGTGCTGCCGAGCCTCTACCGTCTCGGCCTCGGTATCCTCGCGTCGATCGTCATCGGCGTGGCCGCCGGCACCGTCATCGGGCTGTTCCACTGGCTGCGGGAACTCCTCGAACCGCTGCTGGAGTTCTTCCGGGCCATCCCGCCGCCGGTGCTGATCCCCGTGGTGATGCTGCTGCTCGGCATCACCGACACGATGAAGGTCGTGGTCATCATCTCGGGCGCGGTCTGGCCCATCCTGCTGAACACCATCGAGGGTGTCCGGGCGACCGACAGCGTGATGACCGAAACCGCGCGCTCGTTCCAGGTGACCTGGTGGGAGCGGCTGCGGTACCTCGTGCTCCCGGCGGCCAGCCCGCGCATCATGGCCGGCGTCCGGCAGGGGCTCTCGGTCGCCCTCATCCTGATGGTGATCTCCGAGATGTTCGCCTCCTCCTCCGGGCTCGGTTACCGGATCGCGTACTTCCAACGGAACTACCTCGTCGCCGAGATGTGGAGCGGCATTCTCCTGCTCGGCCTCGTCGGTGTCTTTCTCGCCGTGGCATTCGGCCTCGTCGAGCGGCGCGTGCTGCGCTGGTACCACGGAATCAGGGAGGTTTCCCGTGCCTGACCGGAGCACCCTGCTGCGGGTGGAACACCTGCGGAAGGTCTACGAATCCACAAACGGCGACGTCGAGGCGATCGGCGACATCACCTTCACCATGCGCGCGGGCGAACTCGTCTGCATCGTCGGACCCTCGGGCTGTGGCAAGACCACGCTGCTGAAGTGCCTCGCCGGCCTGCTCCGGCCGACCAGCGGTGTGGTCGAGATGGACGGCGCGCCGGTGACCGGTCCGAGCCCGGCCATGGCGGTGGTCTTCCAGGAGTACGGGCGCAGCCTCTACCCGTGGTTGACCGTGCGGGGCAACGTCGAGTTGCCGCTGCGCCACAAGAAGCTCTCCCGTACCGAGCGGGAGAAACTCGTCACCGACGCCCTGGAGGCGGTGGGCCTGGCGCACGCGGCGGGCAGCCACCCGTGGCAGCTCTCCGGTGGGATGCAGCAGCGGGTGGCGATCGCCCGGGCCATCGCGTACCAGCCCGAAGTTATGATCATGGACGAGCCGTTCGCGGCCGTCGACGCGCAGACCCGCGCGGACCTGGAGGATCTGGTACGCGAGCTGCATGTGACCCGAAACATGTCAATCGTCTTCGTCACGCACGACATCGACGAATCGGTGTATTTGGGGGAACGCGTCCTAGTATTGTCGGCGTCGCCGACCTGGGTGCAGGAGGATCTCGCGATCGACCTTCCGCCGGAGCGAGACCAGATCACCACCCGGGCGCTGCCCCGTTTCACGGAACTGCGGACCCACGTCTACGACCAGATCCAGCGGGCCAAGCGTGGGGGGACCGTCGCCGCCCGATCGGCGCCGTGATCCTCGTCGACGAGGATAATCGCCAAGAGGGGGGACTTGTGCGCAGCCGCCAGCCGAAGCAACTGTTGCTCGCGTTCTTCGGTGAGCACGTGGTCGATGCCGCCGCCGGGCCGATCCGGGCGAGCGCGCTGATCGGCGTGCTCGAGGGAGCCGGCGTCGCCGCCCCGGCCACCCGGGCCACCCTTGACCGCCTGGTGCAGAGCGGCGTCCTCGCCCGCAGCCGGAGCGGGCGGGAGATCCTCTTCTCGTTGACCGAGCACGGCATGGCGGTGCTGCGCGAGGCGACGCACCGGGTACGCGGACCCCGGCCCTTCGAACCGCAGGGCACGGGGTGGACGCTTGTCACCTTCTCGATCCCCGAGAACCAGCGGATGCTCCGGCACCGGCTGCGGTCGACCCTCACCTGGGAGGGCTTCGCGCCGATCCGGGACGGGCTGTGGCTGGCCCCGGGCGAGGTCGACCTTGCCGGATCGCTGGGACCGTTGCGGCAGGACCTCCCCGCCAACGCGGTCGTCGCCTTCCACGCACGCGAGCTGTCCGGGTTCCCGATCGCGGAGAGCGTCCGCGCCGCCTGGGACATCGAGGCGATCCGGCGCGAACATCTCGCCTTCATCGAGATCTGGGACGATCCGGCCGCGGCGTCGCTGGCGCCGAGCGCGTTGACCGTGCGGACGATGCTGGTGGCGGACTGGCTCGCGCTGCTGCGCGCCGATCCTCGGCTGCCGGGCGAGTTCATGGACGCGCAGTGGCCCGCCACCCGGTCGGCAGAGGTCTACCGGCGGATGCACGAGCGCCTGGCCGAGGAGTCCGCTACCGAGTTCACCGCGCTGGTCGCGCGCGGCTCGGCCGGAACGCGTTTCCTGAGCCGCCCGGGCGTCTCCCGTGGCGGGCCGGCCACGGCGGACACCGGTGCTGGTTGACCGGAGCGGACAGGGCTCCGGCCCAGGGCGTTGGTGCCCTGGGCCGGAGTGGTGCCGTGCTGTCGGTCGGGTGGATCAGGTGAAGTTCACGTCACTGCACCACATGTAGGCCTGGTCCAGGTGGGATGCCTGCCAGATGACGAAGACGATGTGGTGTCCGGTGTAGCCGGAGGTCGAGACGTTGAACGAGATGTTCTGTGCCGGGGCGTACCGTCCGGTCTGCATGATGAAGTCGAGGTTCCCCCAGCCGAGGCTCTGGGTGGCCGGGTTGAACCCCTGCTTGCTTACGTAGACCCGGAAGTAGTCGGCACCGTGGCTGGCCTGGTCGTACAGCTGGACGGTGAAGTTGCGGCTGACGTTGGTCTTCCGCCATGCGCCCGGCTGGTTCAGGCTGTTGTTCCGGGAGAGGCCGTTGCTGCACAGCTGGCCGTCCGGGGTGCGGGCCTGGAACTGGCCGCCCAGGCCGTCCCGGAGCGCGCTCATCCAGTTCCACATGGTGTCCGGGTTGGCCTGGAAGGCCTGCCAGCACATCGGGTCCTGCTGCTGCATGGCCGGGTTCATGTGTTGGCTGCCCCAGCTCTGCCAGCACTGGTAGGCGCGGGACGCCGGGTTGACGATGGTGCCGTGGGCCTGGGCGGTGCCGGTCCAGGTCACCATCCCGACCATCAGGCTGAAGAGCAGCACGAGCGCCCGGACGGGTCGACGGCCGGACTGTCGGAGCTTCGGTGTACGCACGGTGTGTCCTCCGTTCAGCGCTCAGGATCGGTGGTGGGTGGGAGCGCTTCCAGGAGTATTACACCGGTAAATAGAAGGCATCAACTGCTGTCGATTCGTAATCCACGATGTCGAGGTTGGGTGGATTGCCCGAGTGCAGGTCAGGCGCGTTTTTACGGCGGATTGACCGAAAGTTTCGGTTACTGATCAATCGTCGTGAAGTGGGCGCGGAGATCCGCCTTCCGCACCTTGCCCGACGCGGTGCGCGGTAGCTCGTCCACCACGACGACGTGCTTCGGCAGCTTGTAGCGGGCGATCCTGCCGTCGAGGAACTCCCGTACGCTCTCGGTGTCGACGGTGACGCCCTCCCGTACGGTCAGCACCGCCCAGGGCACCTCTCCCCAACGCGCGTCCGGAACGCCGATGACCGCCGCCCCGGTCACCCCGTCCACCTCGTTGAGCAGGCGCTCGATCTCCGGCGGGTAGATGTTCTCCCCACCCGAGATGATCATGTCCTTCAGTCGGCCGGCGATGTAGAGGTAACCGTCGTCGTCGAGGTAGCCGAGGTCTCCCGAACGGAACCAGCCGTCCTCGGTGAACGCCGCAGCCGTCTCCGCCGGTAACCCGTGGTAGCCCGGAAAGACGTTCGGCCCGGCGATCTCGATCTCGCCGATGGTGCCCGCCGGAACCGGCTCACCGGCGGAGTCGGCGATCCGCACGTCGGTGAAGAAGTGCGGCAGACCCACGCTGCCCTGCTTGGCGCGGGTCATCGCGGGTGGCAGCGCGGTCGCCCCCGGGGAGGCCTCCGTCATGCCGTAACCCTGCGAGAACGACAACCCCCGCTCCTCGTACGCGTTGAGCACGCGTACCGGCACCGCCGAGCCGCCGCAGGTCAGCTTGACCAGTGTGGAGAGATCGGTGCTGGCCCAGGCCGGATGGTCGGCCATCAGCTGGTAGGTGGTCGGTACGCCGCTGAGCATGGTGACCCCGTGCCGCTCGATCTGCGCCAGCGCCCGCCCCGGCTCGAACCCCTTCTCCAGCACGATTGTGGCGCCCTTGAGGAGCACCGGCAGCGCACCCATGCCGAGGGAGGCGACGTGGAACAGCGGCGAGATCATGAGCGCGACGTCGGTCGAGACGACGTCGTAGTCGACGATGCAGTTGAGCGCGACCCAGGTGAGGTTCCCGTGGGTCAGCACCGCGCCCTTGGCCTTGCCGGTAGTGCCCGAGGTGTAGACGATGGCCGCGGGGTCGTCGAGGGTGACCGCCGTGTCGACCGGCTCGGCGGTGGTCGTACCCGCCAACCGGGCCAGCCCGGGCCGGTCGGCGGTGCCGTCGCCGGTGACGATGACGTGTGCGGTCCCGGCCTGATCCACGGCGCCGGCCACCCGCTCGGCGAACTCGTCATCGTGGATCAGCACGCGGGCGGCGCAGTCGGTAAGGACGTGCGCGATCTCGGGCGGCGCGAGCCGGGTGTTGACCGGTACGAAGACGGCACCCAGCTGCGCGGCACCGAACATCACCCGCAGGAACTCGGGGCTGTTCTCGCCCAGATAGGCGACGGCGTCGCCCTTGCCGACGCCATGCTGGCGCAGCAGCGCCGAGAGGCGGTCCGCACCGTCGGCCAACTGCCCGTACGTCACAGTCGACTCGTCGTGCACGAGGGCGACCTTGTCGGGTGACTTGAGCCGGCGTTTCGCCAGCCAGGCACCGATTCCCTGCTGGTGCATCATCATCTCCCGGGGGACGGAGGCGGTGGTGCGAGACGGCGAGGGCCCTCAGGCGAGCGTCCTCAGGCGTAGAAGCGGTAGACGCCGCGTGCCACGACGGCGGGCTTGGCGCCGCCCTCGATTTCGATGGTCTGGTCGACGGTGATCTGGTAGCCGCCCCGGATCTCGGCGACCTCGGCGACGACGGCCCGCATGCGTACCCGTGACCCGACCGTGACGGGCGCCGGGAAGCGCACCTTGTCGAGGCCGTAGTTGACCTTCGTCGTCACGCCCTTGACCTCAAGCAGCTCCGTCCAGAACGGCACGGCGAGCGAGAGGGTGAGAAAGCCGTGGGCGATCGGTGCGCCGAACGGGCCGTTCTTCGCCCGCTCCGGGTCGACGTGGATCCACTGGTGATCGTCGGTCGCGTCGGCGAAGGTGTTCACCTGCTCCTGGGTGACCGTCCGGTACTCGGTCTGACCGAGGTCGGTGCCGGCGAGGTCGGGAAGCTGGTCGTACGCGATGGTCGTCGTCATGGGCTTCCTCCCGTGGTCGTCAAACGGATGTGGCCGGGTCCGCCAGGCGCAGCAGCCGGGCGGCGTTGTCCTTCAGGATGCCGGGGAGCACCTCGGGCTTGAGATCGATTGTCTCCACGTCGCGTAGCCAGCGGTCCGGGGTGAGCAGCGGGAAGTCCGTGCCGAAGAGCACCCGCCGCTTCAACATCGTGTTGGCGTAGCGCACCAGTGCGGCCGGGAAGTACTTCGGACTCCAGCCGGAGAGGTCGATCCAGGTGTTCAGCTTGTGCGTCGCCACCGACAGCGCCTCGTCCTGCCACGGTACGGAGGGATGCGCCATGATGATCTGTAGCTGCGGGAACTCCGCCGCGATGGGATCGAGCAGCATCGGGTTCGACAGCCCCAGCCGGAAGCCGTAGCCGCCCGGCATCCCGGCGCCGATGCCGGTCTGTCCGGTGTGGAACAGCGCCGGTACGCCCGCGGACTCCAGCAGGCGCCAGAGCGGTGCGTACTCCTCGTGGCTCGGGTCGAATCCCTGCACGGTGGGATGGAACTTGAAGCCGCGTACCCCTTCTTCCTCGATCAGCCGGGCGGCGAGGTCGAGCGCCGCCGGGCCGGTGCGCGGGTCGACCGACCCGAAGGGGATCAGGACGTCGGCGTGCTCGGCGGCGGCGCGGGCGAGGTCGACGCTTGACAGCGGTGGGTGTGCCAGCTGCGTGCGGGCGTCCACGGTGAAGACCACCGCCGCCATCCGGCGTTCCCGGTAGTACTGCGCGACCGCGTTGATCGCCGGGCGCGGCCCGTCTGTCCGGAAGTACTTCGACACCGCCGCCACCAGGGGGTCGGGCAGCGAGTTGTGGCCGTGGTCGTCGACCTCGATGTGCACATGCATGTCGATCGCCGTGATGGCGTCGAGGTCGATGGCGGGCTGGTACATGACTCGGGAACCTCCGTGGCTCAGGAGGCCTCGGCCTTGAACTCCTCGGGCAGCTCCGGGAAGCGCTCGCCGACGCTCTGCAGCGCGCCGGCGAACTGTACCGGCCATGCCTCGACCAGCGCGTCGTAGCTCCAGCCGTCCTCGTGGTAAGCGGTCAGTGCCGCCTCCGGGTGGGTCCAGATCTGAATGCGGTCGCCGCCGACCCCGATCACCTGCCCGGTCACCGTTGCGGCCGCGTCGGAGCCGAGGAAGGCGATGAGACCGGACACGTCGTCGGCCGTGCCGAAGCCGAGATCGTGCCGGAAGAACGCCGGCATCGGCTCGCCGTTCGCGTCGGCCCGTACGGCGGCGGCGAAGTAGGGGACCGTGGCGGTCATGGCGGTCGCGGCCACCGGTACGACGGTGTTGGCGGTGATGCCGGCGCGCTTGAGTTCGAGCGCCCAGGTACGCACCATGCCGACGATGCCCGCCTTGGCCGCCGCGTAGTTGGTCTGGCCGAAGGTGCCACGCTGGCCGGTGGGGGAGCCGATGCAGATGATCCGCCCGCCCTCGCCGGCCGCCCGCATGTGCTGCACCGCCGCACGCACCGTGGTGAAGGTGCCGCGCAGGTGCACGTTGATCACGGTGTCGAAGTCGTCGTCGGTCATCTTCCAGAGCACGGTGTCGCGCAGCACGCCCGCGTTGGTGACCAGGATGTCGAGCCGTCCGAAGCTCTCGACCGCCGTGCCGACCAGTTGCTCCGCCGTCTCGGTCGGGCCGACCGGGGCGACCACTGCGACGGCCTGCCCGCCGAGCGCCTGGATCGCGGCGACCGCGTCGGCTGCGGTCTGCGCATCGACGTCGTTCACCACGACGGACGCGCCTCGCCGGGCGAGTTCCTGCGCGTACGCGAGGCCGAGACCTCGCCCGGACCCGGTGACGATCGCGACTTTGCCGTCCAGGGACATGGAAGCTCCTTTGCGTCTGACCCAGATCTGAGCACGAATCGTTGAAATTGTCAATTATTTGTGAAGCTTGATACCATCGTCGCCATGTCCCCAACGGAGAAGACCCGGCCGACCGGACGCGACGGCCTGCGGGACAGTGTGCTCGGCGGGGACCTGATCTTCCTGCTCGCCCGCGCCAACGCGCTCACGCTCGCGGCGGCGAACGCCGCCCTCGCGCAGCACGGGCTCAAGGCGCGCTCCTATTCCGTGCTGGCGCTGGCCGCCGACGAGGCCCGCCCCACCCAGCGCGAGCTGGCCGAGTTCCTCCGCCTGGACCCGAGCCAGGTCGTCGCCCTCGTCGACGGGTTGGAGCAGCGCAAGCTGATCGAGCGCCAGACCGACCCGGCCGACCGGCGGGCGAACGTGCTCGTCGCCACCGACGCGGGCCGGGATCTCTTCGCCCGCGCGCAGGAATCGGCGCGCGCCGTGGAGCTGGGCCTGCTCGCCACCGTGACGCCCGAGGACCACGAGCGGCTCGCCGAGCTGCTGCGGCTGCTGGCCTTCCCGGACTGACGGGCCGCTCCGGACAGCGGACCGGGCAGCGCTGGCGAAGCGCTGCCCGGCCGGATGGTGTGGACTGATCAGAAGCGGATCCAGGTCCGGCTCAGCGGCACCTGACCGACGCCGGGCTTCGACCAGTCGCAGACGCCGCCGGGGAAGACCGCCCGCAGGCGCTGCCACTGGCCGTCGGTGAAGGCCACCCCGTACTGCGCCCGCTTCAGCGGCTTCAGCTGGCACTTGAGCACCGCCGACGTGGTCGGCCCGCCGGCCACCACCCGCGGATTGCCGTGGTACGGGAAGAGCTGGTTGCACCGGACGGACGGGTTCAGCGTCAGCTTCTCCACGATCCGCTCTCCGTCGGGCGCCACACAGTTGTCGACCACCCCGCGCGGTCGGGAGAGCCGGGTGAGCGCGACCGGATCCAGGTGCGGACGGTCCGCCGCCAGCCTGGTCCGGGTGGTCAGCCAGGCGTCCATGTCGGCCAGTGCCTGCTCCTGGGTCGCCGTGGTGGCGGCACCCGAAGGGCTTGTGACGCTGGCGTGGTTGTCGGCGTGACCGTTCGCCTTCAGCAGGCGCTCCCGCATCGTCCAGGACCGGAACCGGTCGTGGAAGTCGCCTGTCGGGTCGGTGTAGTTGCGCGTCTCGATGATCGGGGTCCAGCGCAGCCCACCGTCGAACTGGTTGACCCGGCCGGTCGCGTACGCCACCTTGATCGCGTCGACGTTCGCCGAGGTGCGGTGCGGCGTCCGGTTGCCCTCGACGTCCAGGCCGCCGATGCCCTCGTTGAGCCGGACGAACTGCTCCGGGCTGAGGACGCCGGCCTGGAGCGACTGGAGGCCGTACTGCACACCGACGGTGTCCGGGATGATCGGCCGGCCCGCGCCGTTGCGGTCGACGCCGTACACGTTGGAGATGAAGTCCGCCATGGCGCAGCGGATGCCGTCCGGGTTGGTGACCGGGTGGTAGCGCAGCTGCGCGGGAACGTGGTTCGGGCAGGCGGTGGGCCAGTCGACGCTGTCGAAGAACTGGTAGCCGGCGCAGGTGTCGGGGCTACCGAAGCCGGACACGGCCTGCCGTTGGGCGGTGGAGAGCCCGGCGGCGGTCGCCGCCTGGGAGATGAACCGGCACTCGTGCCCGCTGATCGTGGTGGAGCGCTCGTCCGGGTAGCCGACGTGCCCGATGACCCCGTCGAGGATGCCGGGGTAGGCGTTCGAGATAAGCAACTGCTGCATGGTGCCGGCCGAGGCACCCCAACCCATTGTGAAGTCCGGTACGCCGTACGTCTCGGTGAAGTGTTCCTTCACCATCATGGCCGTCTCGGCCGAGGTGACGTCGTTGCAGTTGTGCGCGTAGACGTTGAAGGTGGCGCTGGCGACCGCGTAGCCCCGGCTGAGCAGCGTGTGGTTGATGACCCCGCCGGTGCTGGTGGCCTGGGTGTAGCCGATGCCGCAGGCACCGCCGAAGGTGTAGACCAGCCGGTTGTTCCAGCCGCGGGGCGCCGTCCAGGGGTCGGGCGTGGGCGTGCCCGGCTGGTGCAGCAGCGCGATCTCGTACACCGCCCGGTTGATGGTGCCGCGTTCGATCCGGACCACGTACGGCACGGTCCGGCCGGCCGTGGTGGTGGTGCTGGCCACGTCCTTCGGCAGTGGGCCGGCGGGCAGGCCGACGAAGCGGCCCGCGGTGTTGCGGTACTGGTAGGTCACCTGCGGCTCGGCCACGTGGCAGTCGCGGTCGACCGGCCCGAGGTGCCAGGGGGCGTCCGCCGCCGTGCAGACGAGCGGAATGTGCGGCCCGGAGAAGACCGGGCCGGCGGCCGGGTGGTTGACAAGCGTCAACGTGGCGGTGGGCCGGCCCTTGCCCAGCCCGTTGGCGCGTACCTCGAGCCGGTTGCGGCCCAGCGCGAGGTTGTCCACCAGCCCGAGCAGCGTCCGCTGGTCGCCGGTTGCCCGGAACCGGCCGGTCACGTCGCGGCCGTCGACGCGGACCCGCACCTGGTGCGGTGGCACGGTGCGCGGCACGCCGACGCGGACCAGGGCGTCGCCGCCGCTGATCGTGTCCGCGCGGCCGGAGACGACCGCCACGTCGAAGCCGTGGTTGTTGCCCTTGCCGCCGGTGGCACCGGCGGGTGTGGCGGAGCCGCTGATCAGCGTCGTCACGACGAACGCGGTCAGCAGCATCCGCGCGGATCGTTTCCTGGTCTTCGCGGGGGAGTGATGGAAGTGCATGGGGGAACCCCTCTCAGCCGGGGACGGGCGGCTGGACCTCCTGGTCAAGTGCGTACCGGCAACGTAATGCGAAATCAGACCACGAGTCAATGATTTTGCAGTGTATCTACCTCTGGCGGTGGTCCGGCGCGATCGTCGCGGGCTCTTCCCGGTGGCCGGAGGGAGGCCTCGGGATCAGGGGTGGTCGGGGGTGTGGACCAGGGCCTCGAAGCGTTTCTGGGCGAGCGGGGCCAGCGCCTCCGAGGCGTTCAGGAACACCGCCCGCGCCTCGGCGCGCGGAAAGGACGGCGGCAGGAACCGGGCCGGCAGGTCGGGATCGGCTCCCACCAGCGCCCGCCAGTCGTTGACCAGCTCGGTGCGCTGGACGAGCGCCTCGGCCGGCGGCACCTCGCCCGCGACCGCCCGGCGGGCCAGGTCGCGGTAGCGGTCCAGGAAGTCCTGGTAGCCGGCGGCAAGCTCGTCGATGTGCCAGGCGGCCTCCAGCCGGGCGAGCCCGCTCGGCAGCAGTTCCAGGTCCCGGGTGCGCAGCACCACCGCATCGGAGATGCCGAGCTCGCTGAGCTGCTCGCGTACCTCGTCGAACCGGTCGTGCGGGGTCACCCAGGTGGCGTCGTACAACGGCCAGAACGTCAACCAGCGCAGGCGGGCGCGCAGCAGTCGGCGCTGGTTCGCGTCGTCCAGGGGCAGGGTGAACGCGATGAGCGTCCAGATGCCGTCCCAGGCGTCCTCGTCCGTGGTGGCGAAGATGCGGCGGGCGCCCCGTTGCAGGATGTGCCACGCCGGCTCGGTGAGCCGGTAGCTGGTCCGCCGGCCCTCCTTGGTCCGGGTCAGCATCCCCCGCTGGGTCAGCCGGGCGAGCGTCGCGCGGGCGTTGGCGGGCGCGATGTCGAACTCGGCCAGCACCGCGACCAGACCCCCGGACGGCAGCGGCGAGCGGCCGGCGTGCCAGTGGTCACCGAGCAGGGTCACCAGCAGACGCTGGGCCCGGGCCCGCCCCACCGCCGCGGCCCGGCTCGACGGTGCCGCCGCCGTGAGCCCGTCGGGGCCGTCGTCGATCATTGTCCGCCGCCGCTCGGTACGCGGGTGTCGGGCCGGTCGGAAGCTGTGCGGAGAACGAACACCCGGATACGTTACTGCCTCCGGTGACCAGGCGGTATCGATGCCGGCGGCTCAACCCGGCGGCCCGTACGCCGTGCCCAGCGCCCGGGAGATCGCCCGGCCCGCGGCCTGGACCAGCGGCGCCAGGGCCACCGGATCGGCCCGATCGTGGGCGACCACCAGCGAGATCGCGGCGACGACGGTCCCGTCCGCCGCGCGGATCGGCGCCGCCACGGAGAGGGCATCCATGGTGACCTGCCGGTCGCTTACCGCGTAACCCATCCGGCGCACCTCGGCCAGGCAGCGCCGCAGCCGCCTCGGGTCGGTGATGGTCAGCTCGGTGTACCGCTCCAGCGGCGCCGCCAGCACCTGCTCCTGCACCTCGGCCGGCGCGCACGCGAGCAGGACCAGCCCGACCCCGGTGGCGTGCAACGCGAAGCGACCACCGACCCGGGTGAGCACCGGCACCGCGTGCCGCCCGGCGATCCGTTCGATGAAGACGAGTTCGAGGTCCTGCCGGACGGCGAGCTGGACGTTCTCGTGCGTCACCTCGTACAGGTCTTCCATGATCGGCAGGGCCAGCTCGCGCAGTCGCAGGCCGCGGGGGGCGAGCGAGCCGACCTCCCAGAGCCGCAGGCCGATCCGGTACCGGCCGTCGGCCCCGCGCTCCAGCGCCCCCCAGGCGACCAGCTCCGCCACCCGCCGGGATGCGGTGGGCAGCGGTAGGTCGGCTCGCCGGGCCAGCTCGGTAAGCGTCAGCGCCGGGGTGGCGGGAGAGAACGCGTCGAGCAGGGCCAGCACCTTGCTGGTTACCGACCGGCCGGGTGGCGCCTGCACCCGCCCATCATCCCTGCTCACTCCGGCAGAGTCACAATTCAAGTGTGAGCCGGGCGCTGCGGGCCCGGGAGACGCAGATCATCATCGTGTCACCGGCGGCCCGCTCCTCCTCGGTGAGCAGGCTGTCGCGGTGCTCCGGCTCACCGGCGAGCACGGTGGTCTCGCAGGTGCCGCAGGTGCCTTCCCGGCAGGAGGAGAGCACCGGTACGCCGGCCTGCTCCACCGCCGCCAGGATCGAGGTGCCCGGCGGTACGGTCAGGGTCCGACCGGAGAGCGCGAGCTCGACCTCGACGGTGGTCTCGGCACCGTCCACCATGGACACCGGGGCGAAGCGCTCGACGTGCAGGATGCCCGCGGGCCACGTCCGGCAGCGCTGCTCCACCGCGCTGATCAGCGCCTCGGGTCCGCAGCAGTAGACGAGCCCGTCGCCCGGCGGCTGCACCAGAGTGTCCAGGTCGAGCAGCCCGGTCTCGTCCTGCGGATGCAGGCTCACCCGGTCGCCGTACTTCTCCCGCAGGGCGGCGGCGAAGGCCATGGTGGTGCGGCTGCGCCCGCCGTACACCAGCCGCCAGTCGGCACCGGCGGCGTCGGCGGCGGCGACCATCGGCCTGATCGGGGTGATGCCGATGCCCCCGGCGACGAAGAGGTACCGCCGCGCCGGGACCAGCTCGAAGCTGTTCCGTGGCCCGCGCACCCGCACGGTCGCGCCGGGCGTCAGCCGCTCGTGCGCGAGCCGGGAGCCGCCGCGCCCCTCCGGCTCACGCTGGATCGCGACCTGCCATCCGCTCCGGTCGGCCGGATCGCCGCAGAGGGAGTACTGCCGGACCAGGTCGTCGCCGAGCGCCAGGTCGACGTGCGCGCCCGGGGCCCAGCCCGGCAGGTCGCCGCCGCCCGGGCGGCACAGGGTCAGCACGACCACGCCCGCTGCGGCCTCCTCCCGGCCGGCGACCATCAGTTCGATGCCGGTCGGGTCGCCGCCGGTCACGCCGGCACCGCCAGCCGGGGCGACGACGGCACCCTGGCCCCAGACGGCGACTGAGCCGCCGACGGCTGATGGCCGTCCGGATGGGCCAGCAACCACTCCCAGAGCTCCACCGGCTCCTCGGCGGTCCGTTCGGCACCGCAGTGGCAGATCCCGCGCAGCGTGTCCGTGCCCGGCAGCCAGTGGATCCGGTAGATCCGGTCGCCGGTGAGCATGCCGGTCGGGGCGGTCACCGGGCCGCTCCCACCGATCCCGGTTCGATCAGCCGGGCCAGCAACCGCCGGGCGGCCAGCCCGCCGGTGTCGATGTTGATGCTGAGTTCCTGGTACTTCTCCGGCTCGGACGCGATCACCTGCTCCAGGATGTTCAGCGCCGTCACGTCCTGCATGACCACTGTGTGGTTGCTGTTGTGCAGGTACTCGCTCACCGACTCGTCGTCGATCGCGAAGTCGCGGGCCACCGCCCAGAAGTCGTAGGTGGTGTGCTCGGTCGACGGGGTGATCGCGTACACGATCTCGGCGTGGAAGGCGTCGCTGTCCGGGCCCTCCGCCGGCGGATAGACGCCCTGCGGCGCGATCCGGCTGTGCAGCAGGTAGAGGCAGGGCGGGTGGTACTCGATGTCCTGCCAGCGGGTGATCCGGCCCTGGATGCCTGTCGAGCGCGCGTAGAAGGGCGGGCACTCCGCGTCGTCCATGTGCCGGCTGACGTAGACGATGCCCCGCTCCTCGTCCACCTCGGTGGTGATCGGCGTGTTCGCCACCTCCGGCGTGCCGATGTAGCCACCGTGCAGATAGGTCTCGTGGGACAGGTCCATGAGGTTGTCCACGAGCAGTTCGTAGCGCGCGTTGAGCGGTGCCATCCCGCGAACCACCGCGTACGACGGGTCGGCCAGCCAGGGCGCTCGGGGGATGGTGGTGGGGTCGGCCAGGTTCTTGTCGCCGATGAAGACCCAGATGAAGGAGTCCTGTTCCACCACCGGGTACGCGGCGACCCGGGCGGTACGCGGGATGCGCTGCTGCCCGGGGACGAAGACGCAGCTGCCCGTCGGGTCGTAGGTGAAGCCGTGGTACCCGCAGACGATGGTGTCGCCGTCGAGGCGGCTCTCGGAGAGCGGATAGCGGCGGTGTACGCACCGGTCCGCGAGCGCGACCGGCGCACCCGACTCGGTCCGGTAGAGGACCAGCGGCTCACCCAGCACCGTGCGGGCGAGCAGGTCCCGCCCTACCTCGCTGCCGTAGGCCGCCACATACCACTGATCACGTGCGAAGGCCATCCGACCGAACCTCCCGATGGGTGGGCGAGGGTGTCGTCGGATCATCCCGCGCGGACGCCGGTGGCGGGAGTCACGTTTTCATTGAGTGAAAGCCGGGGCGGGCACCCACCCATCAGAGACGGTCGGCGACCCACCCGGCGAGCCGTCGGGCGCAGTCGTCCACCGACTGCTGCCAGGTCCGGTCGGCCCCGGCGCCGGCCTCGTCGCTTACCTGCTTGACCAGGCGGACCGGTACGCCGAACCGGCGCGCCGTCGAGGCCACCGCGTAGCCCTCCATGTCCACCAGTTGGGCCCGGGCGGCCAGCGCGGCGCGCGCCTCGTCGTCGGCGATGAACTGGTCGCCGGTGGCGAGCACCGGGCCGCCGTCGGTCAGCGCCAGCGGCGCCCCGACGGTCTGCCCGGTCAGCCGGTGGATGAACTCGGTGTCCAGGTCGTGCTGGAGAACGCTGCCCACCTCGTGGGTGCCCGTCCAGCCCGGGTGCAGCGCACCGGCCGTGCCGAGGTTGACCACCGCCGCCGGCAGCGCGCCCCGGGCCAGCACCGCCGCGACGGCCGCCGCGGCGTTCACCTTTCCCATGCCGGTGAGCAGCACCGGAAGTCGCGAGTCGAGGTGGGCGGCCTCCCCGGCGAGCGCCAGGACGAGCAAGGGGCGGTCCGGGCTGATCGTGCCGCGCAGATCCATCGGGCGATGGTAGCGGCAACTCGCTCGGCGGAGCCGCCGCGTCCGCCGGGTGGTGGCGGCACCCTCGGAGCCAGCCGCATGGAGGATGGCGAGGGCGTTACCAGGTGGTAACGATGTCGTGTCATGGACTCCGCCCTGACCCTGATCGGACTACCCGTCGCTCTCGGCATCATCATGCTCGGTCTGGGTCTCGGCCTGACCGTCGCGGACTTCCGCCGGGTCGCCCGGCACCCGAGGGCCGCCGTCATCGCGCTGGCGTGCCAGATCCTGCTGCTGCCCGCGCTCTGCTTCGGACTGGTGCTCGCCTTCGACCTGCCGCCGGAGTTGGCCGTCGGGATGATGCTGCTGGCCGCCTCGCCCGGCGGCACCACGGCCAACCTCTACAGTCACCTCTTCGGTGGGCACGTGGCCCTGAACATCACCCTGACCGCCGTCAACTCGGTGCTCGCCGTCTTCACCCTGCCCATCGTGGTCAACCTGTCGGCGGCCCACTTCCTGGGCGACGCGCGGAGCATCGGCCTCCAGTTCGACAAGGTGCTCCAGGTCTTCGCCATCGTGCTCGTCCCGGTCGCGATCGGCATGCTCATCCGGGCCCGGCTGCCCCGTTTCGCCGAGGGCCTGAACCGTCCGGTGCGGATCCTCTCCGTCGTGGTGCTGGTCGCGGTGATCGCGGGCGCCGTGCTCGGTGAGCGCGAGAACATCGCCGACTACTTCGTCTCGGTCGGCCTGGCCGTGCTCGCGTTCAACCTGCTCAGTCTCGCCATCGGGTACGGGGTGCCCCGGCTGGCCGGGGTCGAGCCCAGCGCGGCCAAGGCGGCCGGCTTCGAGATCGGCATCCACAACAGCACGCTGGCCATCACGATCGCGCTCAGCCCCGCGCTGCTCGACAGCACGCAGATGGCGATTCCCGGCGCGGTCTACGGCATCGTCATGTTCTTCACCGCGGCGGCCTTCGGCTACCTGGTGAACCGCGTCGGTGCCCGGCCCGTCTCCGCCGGGGGCGGGGCGGCCACGACCTGAGGTACGCCTCGACGCGCGGCCTGCCGTACCCGGTCGCCGTGTGGGCTTCGGCCGGGTGGCGTTCCCCGCCCGTGCAACGATCGTTGAGCGTTCTGCCGGCCGTCCGGTCCGTCGGCCTGTCCACCCTCCGGCAGCCGGCTGGCCCCCGCCCACCTCGTACCCCTTGGAGAGCACGATGTCCCTCGCCCCTGCCCGGGTCTTCGCCGACCTGAACGCGGTGCGTCCGCCCGCCCAGCCGTCTCCGGTGCTGGGGAAGGCCGTCGTGATGGGCGGCAGCGTCGCGGGGATGTTGGCCGCTCGGGTGCTGGCCGATCACGCCGAGTCCGTCGTCGTGATCGATCGGGACGACCTACGGGTGAGCGGGCCCCGGCCGGGTGTACCCCAGGGGACCCAATTGCACGCGCTGTTGCCCGGTGGGTTCCTCCAGTTGGAGCACCTCTTTCCGGGCTTCCGCGAGCGGGCCCTGGCCCAGGGGGCGGTCGAGGCGCCCCCGGCGGCGCGACGCAACTACCTCGACGGCCGGCTGAAGGTGACGGTGCCGGACGACGCCGACAGCCTGGCCGGCAGCCGCCCGCTGCTTGAGGGGCTGATCCGTGAGCAGGTGCTCCGACTGCCAAACGTCAAGACCGTCACCGCCCGCGCCACGGGTCTGGTGTTCGACGGTGCGGCGACCACCGGGGTCCGGTACGACGTCGGTGGTGCGCCCGGCGTCGAGCACGCGGATCTCGTGGTGGACGCGATGGGCCGGTCGAGCCGGCTCTCCGACTGGCTGGAGCAGGCCGGTTGGGAGCGGCCGGCGATGCGCCGGATGACCGTGCACCTGAACTACGCGACGGCCCTGTTCCGGCGCCGGGAGGCGAACCCGGAGCACACCGTGGTCCTGGCGTTGAACAGCCCGCGACTTTCGTCGGACGTGGCCGGGGCCGCCTTCTTCGCGATCGAGGACGGGCGTTGGATGGCGATGATGGCCGGTTACGCCGACCACCGTCCCGGGCAGACCGCCGAGGACTTCGTCCGCCGGCTGCGGGAGCAGTTCCCGCCGGAATTCGGTGCGGTGGCCGGCTGCGAGATGCTTGGCGAGGTCCGGACCTACCACCACGCCGACAGCCGGCGGCGGGACTTCCACGCGCTGACCAGGCTGCCCGCCGGGCTGGTCCCGGTCGGTGACGCGGTCGCGTCGTTCAACCCGGTGTACGGGCAGGGGATCACCGCGGCGGCGCTGCACGCGGCCTGCCTCTCGACCTACCTGCGGTCCGGGCCGGACCTGCGGCGGCCCGCGCGGGAGTTCCTCGCCCTGCAACAGGTGGTGGTCGACGCCGCCTGGTCCCTGTCGACCTCCGCCGATCTGGCGCTGCCACACGTGGCCGGTCCCTACCCGCGCGGCCATCGGCTCGCCAGCTGGATCAGCCGACAGATCGTCGCGGCGACCATCACGGACGTGACCACCGCCCGGCGCTTCAACGACGTGGTCTCCATGCGTGCCCACCCCAGCTCGCTGGCCAGGCCCCGGGTGCTCCTGGACGCCCTGCGGGCCAACCGCCGGGCCCGCTGACGGCTGACCTTCCTGCGCGGCTGCCCGCCCGGCCCGCACCCGTTCGTCATCGCCGGCGTCTGGCCGGAATCGTGGGGATGTTACCCGGCCGGACACCGCCATGGGCGGGATCCGCCAGCATGATTGCACTTATTGCAATGTCCGCATATGTTGTGCGTGGCGGTCGACAGCGGAGAGGGGCGAGCGGTGGGTGCCGGACATGACCATGGGCAGCAGGTGTTGCGCGCGGGGGAGAAGCACCGTGGCCGGTTGTGGGCGGCTTTCGCCCTGCTGGCGGTGTTCATGGTGGTGGAGGCGGTCGGGGCGTGGTGGACCGGCTCGCTGGCGCTGCTCTCGGACGCCGGGCACATGTTCACCGACGTGCTCGGCATCGGCATGGCGCTCGCCGCGATCACCGCGGCGAGCCGGGCGTCCCGCGACGGCCAGCGCACCTTCGGGCTGTACCGGATGGAGGTCCTCGCGGCGCTTGCCAATGCGGTGCTGCTCTTCGGGGTGGCCGTCTACGTCCTGATCGAGGCGCTGCGCCGGCTCGACGAGCCGCCGGAGGTGATGGCCGGTCCGATGCTGGCCATCGCGGTGGCCGGCCTGATCGCCAACATCGTGGCCTTCCTGCTGCTGCGCAGTGGCGCGCAGGAGAGCCTTAACGTTCGCGGCGCGTACCTGGAGGTGTTCGGCGACCTGCTCGCCTCGGTCGGCGTGATCGTCGCCGCCGGGGTGATCGCGATCACCGACTGGTGGTACGCCGACCCGATCATCGCCGTGGCGGTGGGCCTGTTCATCCTGCCCCGGACCTATCAGTTGGGCCGGGCCGCCCTGCGGGTTCTCGTGCAGGCCGCGCCGCCGCACGTGAACGTCGCGGCGGTCCGCGACGGGCTGCGCGCGGTCGACGGTGTGGCCGACGTGCACGACCTGCACGTCTGGACCCTGACCTCGGGGATGGAGGTGGCCTCGGCGCACCTCATCCTCGATCCCGGTGCGGATCTCGCCGGGGTGCTGGCGGCCGCCCGGCGGATCCTGCACGACCGGTTCGCCATCGAGCACGCCACCATCCAGGTCGAGCCCCAGGACGCCGAGGGCGTCTGTGACGGCGCCCAATGGTGACCTTCCTCCCGGAACCATCGGGCGGTCGCCGGCGACTACCTGGCGAACCGTCCAACACCCGGGAGCCGTCCGTGAACACGAGCCGAGCCGGCACTTCGCACCGTCCGGTGCTGGTACCGATCGCCACGATCCTGGTGGCGGCCGGGGTCGGGGCGGCGCTGCTGTGGTGGGGCGGTGGCAGCACCCCGCCGACGCCGCCGGGGCTGCCGGAGCCGGACCGCACCGCCGCGTGGCTGCTGCCGGCCGCCCGCCTCGGCATGCAGATCGCCGCGGTCTGCACCGTCGGGTTGCTGCTGGCGGTCGCCATCCTCTCCCCGCGTGACGACGGGGGCCGGCTCTCCGCGTTGGGCTACCGCCGGTTGCGCGCCGCCGCGCTGGCGGCGGCCCTCTGGTCGGTGGCCGCCGGGGTCGCGCTCTGCTACACCCTCGTCGACCTGTTCGGGTTGCCCGCCTCCCGGGTGCTGTCGGTCCGCGCGGTGCTAAACTTCGCCCTCACCGTGCCGCTGGGGCAGTCGCTGGCCCTCAGCGGTGGCCTCGCGCTGGTCGCGGCGGTGATAGCCGCGCGGAGCCTGCGCCCGGCGGGGGCCGTGGTGGCGCTGCTGGCCGCGCTGACGGCGGTGGTGCCGCCGGTCTTCACCGGGCACGCGGCGTCGGCCAGCAACCACCAGTTGGCCGTGTCGAGCATGCTGCTGCACGTGGTGCCGGTCACCGTCTGGGCCGGCGGCCTGCTCGCCCTGGCGGTCACCGCCCGGGGCAGCACCGCCGACCTCGCCGTCGCGGTCCGCCGCTTTTCGCCGCTGGCCCTGGCCTGTCTGGTCGCGGTCGGTGGCTCCGGCCTGCTGTCGGCGGGCGTACGGCTGACCGGTCCGGCCGACCTGACCGGCACCCGGTACGGGCAACTCCTGCTGGTCAAGGCGGCGGCACTGGTCGCCATCGCGGTGGCCGGAGTGCTGCACCGCCGCCGGGCGCTGCCCGCCCTGGCCGCCGGCCGGCGCCGCCCGTTCCTGCGGGTCGCGGTCGTGGAGACGCTGCTCTTCGGCGCGACGGTGGGTGCCGCCGTGGCGCTGTCCCGGACGCCGGCCCCGATCGGCGAGGACGAACTGGACCCGGCCGCCGCACTGCTCGGGTTCCCGATGCCCCCGCCGCTGAGCGTGGAGTCGGTGTTCCGGCTCTGGCTGCCCGAGCCGCTGCTCATCACCGCCGCCCTGGTCGCGGCTGGGCTCTACGTCGCCGGGGTGTGGCGGCTGCGCCGACGCGGTGACGCCTGGCCGCCGGCGCGTACCGCCCTCTGGCTGGCCGGCTGCGCCGTGCTGGTGATCGCCACCTCCAGCGGTCTGGCCCGCTACGGGCCGGTGCTGTTCAGCGTGCACATGGTGCAGCACCTGCTGCTGATGATGGTCGCGCCGATCCTGCTCGTCCTCGCCGGGCCGATCACCCTCGCACTGCGGGCCCTGCGACCCTCGCCGGATCCGCGTTGGCCCGGCCCCCGGGAATGGCTTCAGAGCGCCCTGCACTCCCCGGTCTCCCGCGCGCTGACCCACCCGGTCGTGGCGCTCGTCCTCTACGTGGCAAGCCTCTACGTGCTCTACTTCACCGGCCTGTACGAGCTGGCGGTCCGCTCGCACGCCGCCCACCTGGCCATGGTCGCCCACTTCCTCGGCGTCGGGTACCTCTTCTTCTGGGCGGTGATCGGGGTCGACCCCGCCCCGCGCCGGGTGCCGTACCCGTTGAAGATGGTCCTGGTGCTGATCAGCATGGTGCTGCACGCGTTCCTCGGCGTCGCCCTCATGCAGTCGGCCACCCTGCTGGCGGCGGACTGGTGGACGGCGCTGGCCCGGCCGTGGGGGCCGACGCCACTGGAGGACCAGCGCGCGGCCGGCGGGATCGCCTGGTCCTTCGGCGAGCTGCCCACGGTGATCGTCATGGGCGCGTTGTTGTACCAGTGGATCCAGGCCGATCGTCGGGAGGCCCGCCGCCGGGATCGGGCCGCCGACCGCGCCGAGGCCGAGGGACGCGAGGACCCCGAGCTGGCCGCGTACAACCGGATGCTCGCCGAGCTGGCCGAACGCGACCGCCGGGTGGGCCGATGAGCTGGCGTCCAGCCGGCTCCCAGGAAGCTGACAGCCGGTCGGTACAGCATTGGCGACACCCGCAGGGAAGGTTGACACCCGAATGACGAGGAATCTCCGACTGACGCTGGCGATGATCCTGGTGGTGATCCTCGCCATGATCGGCCTGTTCGCCGTCAACCGGAACGGCGACGACACAGCGCGCGCCACCGGCGACACCGGACAGCCGGTCGACCCGGCCGTGCTGGTCCGCGAGGACAGCCACCGGCTCTCCACGGCCGCCGACGGCAAGGTCACCCTGGTGGAGTTCCTCGACTTCGAGTGCGAGGCGTGCGGCGCGGTCTACCCGGCCATCGAGGAGATCCGCGACACCTACGGGGACCGGATCACCTTCGTCGTGCGGTACTTCCCGATCCCCAGCCACCCCAACGCCGAGCTGGCCGCGCGGGCCGCGCAGGCCGCGGCGAACCAGGACCGGTTCCCCGAGATGTACGCCACGCTCTTCGAGAACCAGGAGACGTGGGGACACCAGCGCACGCCGCAGACCGAGCTGTTCGTCGGGTACGCGCGCACCCTCGGCCTGGATGTCGACCGCTTCCAGCGGGACCTCGACGATCCCGCCACCGCCGCCCGGGTCGCGAAGGACCGGGCCGACGGCGAGACCGCGGGCGTGCGGGGCACCCCGACGTTCTTCCTCAACGGTCGGCAGCTGACCGAGGTTCGTACCCAGGCGGACATGATCGCCGCCATCGACGCCGCGCTCGCCGGATGAGTGCCGTCCTGGAGCGCAGCCCGGAGGCTGCCGTCCCGGAGGCGGGCTTCCTCGCCCGGGTCACCGCATGGGTGCTCGCGGTGGGCGGTGGCGTCGGCCTGCTCGCCGCCGCCACCCTCACCGTCGAGAAGATCAACCTGCTGGCCGACCCGGACTACGTGCCGACGTGCAGCATCAACCCGATCCTCTCCTGCGGATCGGTGATGACCACCCCGCAGGCCGCCGCCTTCGGCATTCCCAACCCGCTGCTCGGCATCGCCGGCTTCGCGGTGGTCACCACCCTCGGCGTCGTCCTGCTCGCCGGCGTACGGCTGCCCGGCTGGTTCTGGCTCGGCCTCCAGGCCGGCGCCACGTTCGGCGTGGTCTTCGTGCACTGGCTGATCTACCAGAGCCTCTACGTCATCGGCGCGCTCTGCCCGTACTGCATGGTGGTCTGGGTGGTCACCATCGCGATCTTCCTCTACACCACGCTGCACAACCTCCGGCGGTGGCGGCCGACGTCGCGGCTGGCCGGGCTCGCCGGCTACCACAGCTTCCTCCTGGTCACCTGGTACGTGCTGATCGGGCTGGCGATCCTGGTCCGCTTCTGGGACTACTGGTCCACCCTGCTCTGACGTCCGAGCCCTCCAGATCTTGGTCAACCTTCCAGATCTTGGTCGAACTTGGTCGAAAAGCGCCCTGCCGAGGGCCCTGCCGAGGGCACTTTCCGACCAAGATCTACGTGGCTAGCTCGGCGACCAGCTGGCGCAGGGCCGCGTCGAGCCGGGCCGCCGCCGCCCGCTCGAACTCCGGCCCGGCCAGCGGCACCGGCTTGCCCCGCCGCAACGCGGTAAGTGGTGCGACCGGGGGAACAGCCAGCAGGTCGGTCAGGTGTCGCGCAGTGGTCTCGACGGTGGTCCCGAGGAGCCGGGCCGCCGCGCCGACCACCCCCCGTACTGGTTGCCGGAACTGGTGGTGCATCCCGCTGTCGACAAAGAGCGGGTTGTAGAGCACGTACCGGATCCGGCTGCCCGGGTCACGGTCGGCAAAGGCCACGCCCAACAGGTCGTTGGCCCGTGTCCCCTGCATGGTGGCCGCGAACAGGCCGTACCCCCGGGTGAGCTGGAGATCGTCCCAGTGGATCCGGCCGGCCCGGACGCCGGTGCCGCAGAGGTTCAGGATCACCGGCTGCGCTGCCCGCTCCAGCGCTGGCCGCAGCCGCTCGGCCAGCAGGTGACGACTCAACACATAGATCGCGAAGGTCTGCTCGAGGCCCTCGGCCGTGACCACCCGCCGCACATCGAAGCGGCTGGCCGCGAGCACCAGGACGTCGATCCGATCCGGTAGCCGGGTGGCGAGTTCCGCGGTCTGCCGGACGGAGGTCAGATCCGCGTCGGCGCTGCCGATCGGGATCACCTCGTCTCCCGCGGCCCGTAGCCGGGCGGCGAGGGCACCGCCGATTCCACGCGTACCGCCTGTGATCACCACTGTGCGCATACTTGGATCCTGCGCACGTGGTCCGGCATCGGAAAGAAGGCACATTCATGTCACCGGTACTCCCGCTGCCCGTCACACCTGCCGACCGCGAGCGCTGCGACGCGACCGAGGTGCTGCGCCGGGTCGGCGAGAAGTGGAGCGTGCTGGTGCTCGCGCTGTTGCACGAGCGCCCGTACGGTTTCAACGAGTTGGACCGCAACATCCAGGGCCTGAGCCGGCGGATCCTGGTCCGTACGCTGCGGGTGCTGGAGGGCGACGGCCTGGTAAGTCGCCGTCAGACGCCGCACCGCGTCGAGTACGCGCTTACCGATCTTGGCCGGTCGTTTCTCCCGCTGGTGATCTCGATCGGCGAATGGGCGGTCGTCCACGCTTCGGAGATCGGCAGAGCCCGACGGCGGGTGACTGACGCGCGGCCGTGATCAGGGTGGTGTCCTGCGGCGCGGATCGTGCTTCGGCTCGGCGGTCAGCGGGTCCGGGGGCACCCGCCGTTTGACCAGCTCGTTGGCGGCGACGTACGCGGCGGTCAGTGCGGCGAGCGTGGCCAGGACGGGCAGCGGCGGGCGGCCGAGGCCGAGTGGCCCGGCCAGCGGACTGAACGGCAGGGCCACGGTGACCGCGATGAGCAGGGCCCCGGTGATCAGCAGCGGCCGCGATGGTCGACTGCGCAGGAAGGTCCGGTTGGTCCGCAGCACCATCAGGACGATGATCTCGGTCGCGGTGAACTGGATGAACCACGCGGCGCGGAAGACGTCGGTGGGGGTACGCCACCACCAGTGCAGCACGGCGAGCGCGGCGAGGTCGACGGCGATGCTGATGGAGCCGTAGACCAGCATGAACCGACGGATCGCCCGGACGTCGACGGTGCGGGGGCGGCGCAACTGCTCGGGATCGGTGTGGTCGGTGGAGATCGTGGTGTACGGGATGTCGGAGAGGAAGTTGAGCAGCAGCACCTGCCGGGGCAGCAGCGGCAGGAAGGGCAGGAGCACGGTCGCGATGCTCATGCTGACCACGTTGCCGAAGGACGCACTGGTGTTGACCCGGATGTACTTCAGGGTGTTGGTGAACGTCTGCCGGCCGAGCCGGACGCCGTCGGCGACCACGTCGAGGTCCTTCTCCAGCAGTACGATCGCTGCCGCCTGCTTCGCCACGTCGGCGGCGGTGTCGACGGAGATGCCGACGTCGGCGGCGTGCAGGGCGGGGGAGTCGTTGATGCCGTCGCCGATGAACCCGACCACGGCCCCCCGGGCCCGCAGCGCGGTCAGCACGCGCTCCTTCTGGACCGGGTCGACCTCGGCGAAGACCTCGGTGCCGCCGACCCGGTCGGGCAGCTCCGCGTCGGAGCAGGCGGCGATGTCGGTGCCGAGCATCGGCTCGCCGCTGAGACCGACCTGCGCGGCGACGTGTGCGGCGGCGTGCCGGTTGTCGCCGGTGATCAACCGGACGGCGACGCCCATCGCGGTGAGGCGGTCGATCGCCTCGGCGGCGTCGGGTTTGGCCGGGTCCTGGAAGGCCAGCAGGCCCACCAGCGTCATCCCGGTCTCGTCGTCCGCGGTGGCGGTACGTGCCCCGGGCAGCGGCCGGACGGCCAGGCCGAGCACCCGGTGCCCGCGCTCGCTCAGCTCGGTGAAGCGCTGCTGGACCCGGTCGCGGACCTGGTCCAGCGGTACGACTCCGTCGCGGGTGCGTGCCGTGGCGCAGACGCCCAGCACGGCCGCGAGTGACCCCTTGGTGATCAGCGTGGCGCTGCCGCCGTCGTCGACCAGCAGAGACAGCCGCTGACGGCTGAAGTCGTACGGGACCTCGGCGAGCCGGCGGGCCGGATCGGCGGGTGGCTGCCCGGCCATGATCGCGCTGTCCATCGGGTTGGTGAAGCCCTGTTGCAGGCCGGCGTTGAGCCGGGCCAGGCGGGCGCTCTCGGCATCGGGTTCGCCGTCCACCGAGAGGCAGTCGGTGAGCGTGACGGTCCCGGCGGTAAGCGTCCCGGTCTTGTCGGTCAGCAGCACGGTCATCGCGCCGAAGTCCTCGATCGCTTCGAGGCGCTTGACGATCACCCGGTGCGCGGCCATCGCCCGGGCTCCGGCGGAGAGGCTGACCGCGACGATCGCCGGGAGCATCTGCGGGGTCAGCCCGACGGCGAGGGCCAGGGAGAACAGCAGGGAGTCGATTATTGGCCGGCCCATCAGCAGGTTTACCACCGCGATGCCGACGAGCAGCACCAACATGATCCGGACCAGCAGCAATCCGAAGCGGGTCAGACCCCGCTGGAACCCGGTCGCGGCGGGCCGGGCCCCGGTCCGGGCGGCCACCTCGGCGTACGCGGTGTCCCGGCCGGTCCGCATGACCACCACCCGGCCGGTGCCGCTGACCACGTGCGTACCCATCCAGAGCGCGTTGGTCCGCCCGGGCAGTTCCGCGTCGGCGGGTACCGGATCCGGGTTCTTCTCGACCGGGAACGACTCCCCGGTCAGGGCGGCCTGGTCGACCTGCAACCGGTGCGCCTCGACGACCCGGCAGTCGGCGGGCACCACGTCACCGGCGTGCAGCGCCACCAGGTCGCCGACCGTCACCTCCTCGACCGGCACGGAGACCTGGTGACGTCGCGGATGACCTCCACGTTCACCCGCACCCGCGCCTGGAGCGCGTCGACGGCCCGCCCGGCGGCCCGTTCCTGCCAGAACCCGAGCCCACCGCTGGCCGCGACGATGGCCAGGATGATGGCACCGTCGATCAGGTCGCCGACGGCCATCGACAGCACCGTCGCCGCGATGAGGATCACGACGATGGGGCTGGTGAACTGGGTCATCAGCAGCCGCCAGCCACGGCGGCGGGGCACCTGGACCCGGTTCGGGCCGCGTTCGCGCAGCAGCCGGGCGGCCTGCTCGCCGGTCAGACCCGGACCCGGAGCACCGACGGCAGCCAGCGCCTCGGGCAGCTGACCGGCCCAGAACCGCCCGGTGCGCCCCTGCGGCCCGACCCGTGCCCCCACCCACCCTCCGTCAGCCTCGCGCCGGCGCGTCCCGCCGCGAAGCTGACGCTACCGAGCATCAGCAGGCCGCGCGGCGGGTCGCCACGATCGGCGAGCAACTGTCGACCTCACCGGGCCGGCGATGCATTCGTACGTCGGCATCCAGTGATTGATCTTCGGGGCTTCGGCAGCGATCACTGGGTCGAGCGTTCAGCCCGCGCAGGGGATCTCAAGCGCCTCTGTTGCCCCGGTTTCCCCACGACGGGTGCTGGGGCTACGCGCAGCCCGGCCTTCATCACGAAGATGGACCGCCGGTCCACCGCGTCTCCCCTGTTGTCGATCTGGTAGCCCGCCGAGACATGCCGCTCCCTTGCATTTGCGCGCAGCTTCGGCGAGCGCGCGAGGAGTCCGGCGTAGCTACCGAACACGCAGCCGACGTGATCGAGGTATCCCCGAGCACCCTGCGACGCATCGAGCAGGGCAGAGTCGGCTTGAAAGGTCCGGCCCTGAACGCTCTGCTCGATCTGTACGGCGTAACCGACACCGACTTGCGCACAACTCTGCTGTCGATGGCGCGTAGCGGCAAGCAGCGCGGCTGGTGGGCGAAGTACGGCGACCTGCCCGGCTCCTACCGGCAGTTCATCGGCCTGGAATCTGCCGCATCGGAGATCCATAACTTCGAGACCGTCGAGACCCGATTCGCCGACCACACCGCCCAGGTTCGCGACAGCAAGGACCGGCAGGGGCCAGTGCTGTTCTGGGCTGGCATCAAGGAGCGATGGCCATGAGAAGCCTGATTTCACCCTGAAATTTTGATTTCACCTTGAAATCACGTCTGTTCGCCAATGTGCTCCTGGCACCCGTCGCCCGCAGCGGCCATGATCCCGTTCGCGGTCGGCTCCAAGATCCACCACTCGTTCTCGTGCCACGATCGGTCAGCGCTGCCGCCGAATGCGGCGGCGCCAGAGCGAGATCAGCGCGACGGCCACGATCGCGGCGAGCAGCGTGTAGCTCCCGATGCCCAGTTCCCGTTCCAGATAGCGCAGGGAGGCCGCGCCGAGGTAGCCCAGCAGCGCGACTCCGGCCGCCCAGACCAGCCCGCCGCCCAGGTTCGCCCACCCGAACGCGGCCCGGCGCATCCCACTGGCCCCGGCGATGATCGGCACGACGGTACGCAGTACCGCCACCCACCGACCGATCAGCACCGCCGTCGCGCCCCGGCGGGCGACCAGGCGTCGGGCCCGGTCCAGGTCCAGGTGCCGGCGGGCCACCGCGGGCGCCCGGGCCACCACCTGCGGCCCGTAGCGCCGGCCCAGCAGGTAGCCGACCTGGTCACCGAGGCACGCGCCGACGGTCGCCGCGACGACCACCGCCCACAGCGGCAGCCCGCCGCCGTGCGCCACCACCCCGCCCACCAGCACAGCGGTCTCCCCGGGAATCACCAGGCCCAGCAGGGTCGAGGACTCCAGCGCGGGCAGGGCGAACACCAGGATCAGCACGAGCAGCGGCGGCAACGCGGCGATCATGTCCAGGACCCGCTCCACCTCCTGATTGTGACCGCCGGAACCGGTCCGGAACCGGTGATCGCTCCGGCGGGAAACCACCGAACGGCACCGCCGGAGCCCGTAGGGTTCGACCTGGCAGCAAGTCCACGGCCTAGTCCGGTGGAGGCGAGGACTGGTGGTGGCCCGGACGCATCGCCCGTCGCCGGCACTGCTGGTCAGCCTGGCCGTCTCGACCGTCCTGCTGGTCGTGGCGAGTCTGCTGGTACGCCAGCACCCGGTCGCGGCCTGGGAGCGGGACCTGTTCACCCTGCTCAACCGGTTGCCCTCGGCGGCGACGCCGGTGCTGGTCGTGATCATGCAGGTCGGCTCGTACCTGGCGGTGTTCGGGGCCGCTGCTGTCGCCGCCCTGCTGCGGCGGTACACGGTGGCGCGGGACCTGCTGTTGGCCGGCAACCTGGCCTACTGGCTGGCGATCGCCAACAAGGCTGCGGTGGCGCGGGAGCGACCCGCCGCCCTGCTGGCCGAGGTGGCCGTGCACGACACGATCACCGGCTCGTTGGGGTTTCCCTCCGGGCACGTCGCGGTCGCCACCGCCCTGGCCCTGGTGGCCGCGCGGGCGGGCGGTGCACGGTGGCGGCGCCTGATCTGGGCGGTGATCGTCGTGGTCGCCGTGGCCCGGGTGCACGTCGGCGCGCACCTGCCGCTGGACGTCGTCGGCGGGCTCCTGGTCGGCTGGCTCGCGGTGTGCCTGACCCGGCTCGTCGTGGGGGAGGTCGGCCCGGAACGCTCCACCGGCCGCCTGCGCCGGGCGCTGCGGCACCGGGGACTCGACGTGACCCGCCTGGAGCCGGTGACCGGCGACGCCCGGGGCTCGTGGCCCTGGCGGGCGAGGACCGCCGACGGGCGGCAGCTGTTCGTGAAGGTGAGCGGGGGTCAGCAGCGCGACGCGGACTGGGCGTACAAGTTCTACCGGCGGCTGAGGTTCCGGCATGTCGCCGACGAGCCGCCGTACCTGAGCGCCAAGCAGCAGAGCGAACACGAGACGTACCTGACGCTGCTGGCGGAGCGGGCCGGGGTACGCGTACCGGCGGTCGTCACGACCGCCACCCTCTCCGGTGGCGACGCGGTGCTGGTGCAGGAGTTCGTTCCCGCCGCGCCACTGGGCGCGACCGTCGGGCCGCTGCCGATCGCGGCGGTCACGGACGTGTGCCGGCAGGTGGCGTTGCTGCACCGGGCCGGTATCGCGCACCGGGACCTGCGCGCGGCCAACATTCTGCTGGCCGGCGACATCGCGTACCTGGTGGACCTCGGCTTCGGTATCGACGGCGCAGCCGCCGAGGAGCAGGCGCGGGATCTCGTCGAGCTGCTGGTCACCCTCGCCAGCCGGGTCGATCCGGCGACCGTGGTCGGCGTGGCGATGGCGCAGCTGGGTGCCGCGCAGGTCGCGGAGAGCCTGCCGTACCTGCAACGGCCGGTGCTCTCCCGGGCCGGTCGCGACGCCCTGCGCCGGACCCCCGGCCTGCTGGACGAGTTGCGTGCCGAGATCCTGCGCCGCTGCCCGGAGCGGGAGCGTCGGCTGGCCCGGGTCGCCCGGATCACGCCGCGCGGCATCCTGCTGCTTGTCGCGTTCGGCCTGCTGGTGTACGTCCTGCTGCCGCAGGTCGGCGAGGTACGCACCGCGCTGCGGCTGATGCTGCGCGCGCACCCGGTGGCCCTCGTGGCGACCCTGCTCGGCTCGGTCGCCACCTATCTGCTCAGCGCGTTCGTGCTGCGGCTGGCCGCCGCCAACCGGGTGCCGCTCGGGGAGACCACAGTCGTGCAGGTGGCCGCCTCCTTCGCCAACCGGCTGGCTCCCGGCAGCGTCGGCGGTGCCGCCCTGAGCGTGCGTTACCTGCACCAGAAGGGGTTCGGCACCGCCGAGTCGGCGACCGTGGTGGCGATCTCCCGGACGGCAGGCGTGGTGTCGGTCGTGCTGCTGCTGCCGGTGCTGCTGCCCTTCGCGCGGCAACCCGTCCGTACCCTCGAACACGCCGCCACCAGCAAGGCGCTGCCACTGCTGTTCGGCGTCCTGGCGGTGCTGCTGGTCGTCGCCGCGGTGCTCGCCGTACCCCGCTTGCGGCACCGGGGACGGGCGGTGGCCCGGCAGGTTCTCGGTGCCCTGCGGGTGCTGCCCCGCCAGCACCGGCTGCCCCGGTTGGTAGGCGCGGCGGTGGCGCTCACCCTGGCCTACGGCCTCAGCCTCTACTTCGGGCTGCTCGCGGTCGGCGAGCCGGTCAGCCTCGCGCTGCTGCCGCCGGTGATCCTGGTGTCCGTCGTGGGCGAGGGGGTCGCCTCCGCCGCGCCCACCCCCGGCGGGCTGGGCGCCACCGAGGCGGCGCTGGTCTCCGGGCTGCTGCTCTACGGCGTGCCCGTCGACACCGCCGTGGCCGGTGTCCTGGTCTACCGGCTCGCGACCTTCTGGCTACCCGCCCCGTTCGGCTACGTCGCCCTGCGGTGGCTGGCGCGCCGCCAACTGGTCTAGGGCTGCCGGACGGCCAGCAGCGCGGAGACCGTGACGAACTGGTAGCCGCGCTCGCGTAGCCGGTCGATGAGTTCCGGTAACCCGCGCACCGTGACCAGTCGCCGGTCGTCGCCGACGTCGTGGGCGAGCAGGATCGTGCCGGGTTGGACGTCGGCGCTGATCCGCCGGGCGTGTCCGGCCGGATCGCCGGGGAACTCCGCCTCGCGCATCTGCTGCGACCAGAGCACCACCTGGTAGCCCAGTTGCAGGGCCGCCGCCGTGGTGCTGCCCGCCAGATGACCGTACGGGGGACGGAGCAGCCGGGGCTGCTGGCCGGTGACCGCCACCAACTCCCGATGGGTCCGGGCCAGGTCCTCGTACGCCTCGTCGAAGTCCATCCGGGCCAGGTCGTGATGGGCCCAGCTGTGGTTGCCCACCTCGTGGCCGGCGAGTCGACCGCGGACCAGGTCGGCGTGTTGCCGGGCCCGTTCGCCGACCATGAAGAAGGTGGCCGGTACGTCGTGCTGGCGCAGGATGTCGAGCACCTGCGGAGTCCAGTTCGGCCGGGGCCCGTCGTCGAAGGTGAGCGCGACGAGCTTGCGGTCGGTCCGGCCGAACCAGTTGACCTCCAGGCGTCCGGTGCCCAGCAGGTCGGGCCCGCCCGGCGGGAGCCCGCTCGCCGCACCGCCGCGCAGCGGCAACTTCCGATCGGCCAGCTCCGCCGCCTCGGCGAAGCCGACCACGCCGAGCCCGGCACCGAACGTGACCAGGATGCCGCCGCGCAGCAGATCCCGCCGCCGGTTGCGGGTCACGCCGGTCACCATCCGGCGCGGATACCCGTCGTAGCGGGGATCAGTCCCGTCCCCGGGCACTATGGCGCGGGAACGACCTCCTGGCCGAGCGGCCAGATCGCCGCCGGCACGAGCTTGAAGTTGGCCACCCCGAACGGGATGCCGATGATGGTGAGGCAGAGGCCGACGCCGGCGACGATGTGGGACAGGGCGAGCCACCACCCGGCCAGCACCACCCAGATGACGTTGGCGATGCCGGAGGCGACGCCGACGCCGGGCTTGGGTACCAGGGTGCGGCCGAAGGGCCAGAGCGAGTACGACGCCAGCCGCAGCGACGCGACCCCGAACGGGATGGTGACGACGAGTACGAAGCAGATCAGTGCGGCGATGCCGTAGCCGATGGCCAGCACGATCCCGCCGCCGAAGATGAGCCACAGCACATTGAGCACGAATCGGATCATGAACCAATGATGACTGGTGGGCGCCACCGGCCACCGGGGGCGGCCGGTGGCGCCCGACGGTTCAGCCGGTGACTCCGGTGACGTTGCCACCGGACTTCGTGACGCGGTACGTCACCTGCGTACCGCTCCAGAAGTGGAAGGTGAGGGTCACCGGGGCGCCGTCGCGGACCGCACCGAAGAAGGTGTCGGTAAGCGTGATCCGGTTGCCGGGGTAGTCGGGGCTGAAAGCGACGTCGAACTCCTTGTACGACGTCCAGTCGTGCGGCCCGGCGTTGCTGCCGTCGGCGTACCTCGCCTCCATGGTGGCGAGCTGGTCGCCCCGGAACTGGGTCGGGATGGCGAAGGAAGCGGTCGAACCGGTCGCGTTCGACAGCACCGGCGGGTCGTAGCTGATCAGGTCGATCCGCCAGGGCACGCCGGCCGAGAAGCGCGCCTGAAGGGTGGCGTTGACGCCGTACGCCCGGTTGCCGACCAGCCGGGTCACCGCGCTCGCGGTGAGGGTGAGCTGGTTGCCGGAGACGGTGTAGTCGGTGCCCTGCGTCAGGTTCGTGTTGCCCTGGCGCAGCCCGGCGAAGGTGGTGCCGTTCAGGTTCAGGGTCAGCGACTTGGCGGTGATCGAGCCGGTCCGCGGCACGTACACCTGGTCGGACGACGCGGTGCCGGAGCGGGTCGTCCAGCTGGACCTGATCTGCGCGAACAGCTCCGCGTCGCGCCACTGGAAGGTGGTCCGGTTGAAGTGCTGGCCGTTGTCCCAGAGCTGGGTGGTGAGCTTCCGCGCCTTGGCGTAGTAGCCGAGGAACTCGAAGAACTTGAGCTTCTCACCCTGCTGGATGGTGCCGGTGTGCCGGTCGAAGCCGAGCAGCCCGTACTCGCCGATGACGACCGGGATGCCCCGGGCGACGAAGGCGTTGTAGACCCGGTCGAACGAGTCGACCAGGTCCTGCTGGGTGGTGGCGTCGAAGCGGGTGCCGCCGGCGACGTTCACGCTGAACGGCCAGTAGCCGTAGAAGTGCACGGTGGCGATCAGGTTGCGGTCGTTGAGCTGGTTGATCGTCGTGGTCAGTTCGTTGATGCGGGCCTGCTCGGAAGAGGTGTGCAGGGTCGGCAGGACCAGCATCCGGGTGGCGTTGTTACCGCCGGAGGCACGGACGATCCGGTGGAAGTTGACGTTCAGCTCGTGCAGCAGCTGCGCGTTCTGGGCGTCCCCGGAGCTGTTGGCGAACTGCGGTTCGTTGACGCTCTCGAAGTGCAGTCGCGGCGAGGCGTCCCGGAACGCCGCGGCGATCTGGGTCCAGAGCGCGTTGTACCGGTTGAGCACGTTGGTCCGGTCGGTAGGCATCGCATTGATCCACTGCCACGAGTCGTGGTGCAGGTTGATCATCACGTAGAAGCCGTCGTCCAGGGCCCAGCCGACGACCTCCTTGATCCGGTTCAGCCAGGCCGCGTCGATTGTGTAGGACGGCGCCGGCCCGTGGTGGTTGGTCCAGGTGACCGGGATCCGGATGCTGTTGAAGCCCTGGGCCCGGATGGCGTCGAGCTGCGCCTGGGTGACGCGCGGGTTGCCCCAGGCGGTCTCGTCGTCACCGACGGCGTCGAAGGTGTTGCCGAGGTTCCAGCCGGGCTGCATGGCGGCGACATAGGCCATCGGGTCGCCGGTCGGCGGCGGCGTCGTGGTCGGCGGAGTGGTCGGCGGCAGGGTGGTCGGTGGCGGGGTGGTGGGGCCCACGCTGCCGGTGCAGGTGACGCCGTTGAGCGCGAACGAGGTCGGTGCGTTGTTGGCACCCGACCACGACCCGTTGAAGCCGAACGAGGCCGTCTGGTTGGTGCCGAGCGCGGCGTTGTAGCCGGCGTTGCTGGCGGTGACGTCGTTGCCGGACTGGGTGACGGTGGCGTTCCACGCCTGGGTCACCCGCTGACCGGAGGGGAACGTCCAGGTCAGCCGCCAACCGTTGAGCGGATCGCCCAGGTTCGTCACGTCGACGTTGGCCGTGAACCCGCCCGGCCACTGGCTCGGTGCCGCGTACGCCACCCGGCATCCGGCAGCCGCGTGCGCGGCGCCCGCGTTGATCAACCCGACACCGGCCAGCAGCACCGCGATGCCGCTGGTGACCAGGCCGAATCGCCATCGTGTCCTTCGTAGTGTGCCGCGCAGCCCGGCCATGACGCTCCTCAGGGGTGGTGGTGTCGACGGGTGGCTGGCCGGGCGTAGCCGGGAGCACCGGAAACGTCCGGCCGGCTCGCACCATAAGTTGGGATCAACAACTTTGTCAATCGATGCATTGCGATGCAGAGGGTGTCGTTGCAGTTCGGAGCCGGTGGCGGATGAGTCCGATTCGATCGCCGAGTGTCCGAGCGGGTTCGGTGGGCACACCGCGAGCGCTATGCCGGAGGTCGTCCGGAACGCGACGAATGACCGCTGCCCGGGCGGGTAGTCCGCGGCGTGACGACGGCGGACGAGCGGAACGGCGGGCGGTTGCGCAACACCGCCGGCCGGGTGCAGGCCGTGGTCGGGGCCGGGGTCGGCGGGATCAGCAGTCGGGTCAACTGGCGCAAACGGCGGCGCACGCTGGAGTTGTACGCGATTCTCGCCGTCCAGGCCGGGGTCGCGGCCGCCCTCGCCTGGGTCGTGGCGCACGAAGTGCTGGGGCACCCGTCACCGGTCTTCGCGCCCAGCGCCGCCGTGGGTACCATCGCCGCCGCGATCGGCCGCCGTACCCGCCGTACGCTCGAACTGCTGGGCGGCGTGCTGGTCGGACTGCTGGCCGGCGACGCGTTGATCGTGGTCATCGGCACCGGTCCGTGGCAGATCGCCACCGTGGTCACGATGGCCATCCTGCTCGCCCTCACCCTGAGCCGGGGCGGGCAGGTGGTGACCCAGGCCGGCGGTACCGCGGTGCTCATCGTGACGCTGGCGCCGGTGCAGCGCGGGCTCGAACTGCCCCGGATCATCGACGCCACCATCGGCGCGGCAGCCGCCGTGGTGGTGGTGGCCGCGTTGCCGGTCAACCCGGTCCGGATCGTCCAGCGGGCCGCCCGCCCGCTCTTCGCGGTGACGTTGGAGCAGCTGCACCTGGCCGCCGACGGGATGGCCAGCCGCGACGCGGACCTGGCCGACCGGGCCCGGGACGGGCTGGCCGACGTGAACTCCCAGATCCAACTGCTGAAAGACGCCGTCTCCGGCGCCCAGGAGGCGGTGGCGGTCTCGCCGCTGCGCTGGCATCGACGCGCCGAGTTCGAACGCTACGAGCGCGGCACCCGTTACCTGGACCTGGCCGTCCGGGGTGCGCAGGAGATGCTGCGTCGGGCGGCCACCGCGGTCCGCGACGACGAACCGGTGCCACCCGGCCTGCCGGGGGCGGTGCACGACTTCGGCGACGCGCTCGCCCTGATCCAGATGGAGGTGGAGGGCGGGCGCCGCACGCACCGCCCCGAGCAACTGATCCTGAAGGCGGTGGAGCGGGCCGCCGAGGCGTACCACGAAGGGGTCGGCTTCTCCGGCAACGTGGTGGTGGCGCAGGTCCGCACCGTCGCCACCGACCTGCTGCGCACCCTGGGCTACCAGGAGGAGGAGGCCAGCGGCCGGGTGCGGGAGCGGTTCGAGAGCCGGATGCGGGCCGACCCGGCGGAGCACTCCACCGAGCCGGATCGCGGGTGACCGGGTCAGAGCCGTCCGGCCACCGTCCGGGCCAACTCGGTCAGGGGTTTGCGGTACGCGGCCGGGTCCTCCAGCCGGACCAGCCGGATGGCGACCCACACTCCGGAGGCGTTGACGAAGACCGCGCCGTCCTCGAGGTACGCCTCGTCGCCGATGCCGGGAAGGGTCTCGAACTCGTGGTCGAGGTCGCGGTCGATGTCGAGGATCTTCTTCGCCCCGTCCCCGACGTAGACCTCCACCTGGGCCAGTGGGCCGGAGACCGGCCCGGTGTAGGAACAGCTCTCCCCACCCGGCACCGCCTCCTCCAGCCGGGTACCGGCCAGCTTCTCGGCCTCCTGCTTGGAGACCAGCGCACAGGCGTCCACCGGCGGCGCGACGGACGGCTCGGGCGCGTCGACCGGCTCGGTCGGCGGCGCGGCGTCCGTCGTAGCGGCGGGCGGCGGTGGTGCCGCCGTGGGTGCCGAATCGCCGCAGGCGGCGAGGGCGGCGACGGCGGCGACCGCCACCGCGAGCCGGGCAGAGGTCAGGTAGCTCACCGGAATCTCCCTCGTCCGCTTCAGCTGGGCAGGGCGTCGAGCACTCGACGCAGCGTCCGCTGGTAGCCGTCGGGTTCGGCACCGAGACGCTGGAAGCTGCTCAGGGTCACCGTGAAGCTGCCCGCGCCGTTGATCACCACGGCCTCGGCGCCAAGTTCCTTGACGGCCAGGTAGCCCTTGCCGCCACCGTCGAGATCGGTCACCTCCTGATAGAGCTCGTCGGCCTGCTGGCGCTGGTAGTCGTAGGTCGTCTCACCGGCCAGCCGGGACGCCGTCGTCACAGTGAACAGGGCCACCCCGTTGCCGTCGCCGAAGCTGCAACTGCCCTGGTCGACCATTGGCTGACCGATCAGGTCGGTGACCTGATCGGGAGTGAACGGGCAGTCCGGGCGTACCGTGTCGGCGCCGTCGGCGGGCAGGTCGAGGTCCGTGTCGTCGGCGGACTGATCGGCGTCCGCGCCGGCGTTCGGCGACGGTGGCTCGGTCCGGTCACAGCCGGTCAGGGCGAGGGCGGCCACGAAGACCGCAGGCAGGATCAGTCGCCGCACGTGTTCTGTTCCCTTCTTCCGCCCGGCCTCGGACAGCCGGCAGGTGACGTCTCGACGCTACGGTCGGCCGCCCGCAAAGGAATCCGGCGTTTCCCCCACCATTGCGCCGTGGCCGGCCCGGGCCAACGCGGCGCCGAGTTCGGCCCGACGGGAGATGCCCAGCTTGCGGTAGACGCGGGAGAGGTTCGTCTCGACGGTCTTGGGACTGACGAAGAGTTCGTCGGCGATGGCCCGGCTGGTCCGGCCCTGGGCGGCGAGCCGGGCGACCCGCTCCTCGGTGGCGGTCAGGTCCGAGGGCGCGGGCGGACGCCCACCGAGCCGGGCCGCCTCGGCCCGGGCCCGCCGGGCAAAGGCCGCGGCGCCGAGCGTGTCGAACTCCGCCGCGGCGGCCTCCAGCGCCTCCCGGGCCGGTCGCTTGCGGCGCAGCCGGCGGTGCACCACGCCGGCGACCAGCAGGCAGCGGGCCCGGTCCAGCGGCAGGACGTCCGGTGCCACCGCGGCGCGCGCCGCGGCGAGCTCGTCCAGGGCGGCCGACGGGTCGACCCCGCTGGCGCTGTCCAACAGGGCCCGGCTGCGGGCCAGCCCCAGCAGCGTCCAGGGCCGGGGCAGGCGCCGGTGCCGCCGCGCCAGGCGGTCCAGGGCGGCTCGGGCGGTGGCCAGGTGACCCGCACCCACGCAGGCCTCGATCCAGTCCGGCTCGAAGCGTTGCGCCAGCGGCTCGGTCAGACCCATCCGGTCGACCGTCTCGGCGAGCCGGCCGTACCCGGCCGCCGCCTCGGCCATCCGCCCGGCGCAGAGGTCGACGAAGGCGGCCAGCTGAAGATGGATCCGCCGGCACCAGTCGTCGTCGAGCTCCTCGCCCAGCCGTACGCCCGCCTCGGCCACCCGCGCCGCCGCGTCGAGCCGGCCGCGCAGGGCGTCGAGGAGCCCGGCCAGCCAGGTCTCCGCGGTCAGCTCGGTGCCGAGCAGCTCACCGAGGTCACGGGCGGCCGCGATCTGCCGCTCGGCCGCTGACCAGCACCCCGCCAGCAGTTCGGTCTCGCCGAGATGCTTGAGCAGCTCGTACTGCGACGGTTCGTCTCCCCGCGCCGCCGCCCGGTCCAGCAGGGCCGCCAGCCGGTCGCGGGCCCGGGCCGGATCGTCGATCGCCTTCCACCAGATCGCCGGGATCGTGCCGGCCAACCACGAGGGTTCCGGGCCTTCCATCGTCAGGGCCCGGTCGAGGAGTTCGGTGCGGGGCGGCTCGCCGGCCCGTGCCTCGTTGAAGAACAGGTGCAGCAGTGCCGCGGCCAGCAGGGTACGGTCGCCGCCGGGGCCGGAGAGCAGGGCGATGGCCGCCTCCGCGTGCGCCCGGGCCGGTTCCGGCAGGTCCACGAAGAGCGCCAGGTGGGCGTGGATCCGACCGGCGAGCAGGGTGCCGGGCGGGGTCGCCGCCAGGGCCCGGTTCGCGGCCTCGACCGCGGTACCCCCCGGCTCGTCGGCGCTCCACGCGACCACGGCCCGCAGCAGCAGCGCCTCGGCGCGTATGTCGCCGGTGAAGCCGGCGGCCACCGCCTCGGCGGCGGTACGGGCCCCCGGATGGTCGCCGCAGTCGAACCGGCAGCGGGCCGCCGCCAACAGCCGCTCCCCGTGACTGACGCGGTCGTCGGCGGGGGTGAGCCGGCCGGCCGCCTCGTAGAGGTTGGCGGCGGCCTCCGCCGCGCCCCGGGCGTGCTGACGGGCGGCGGCCGCGGCGAGCGCGTCGGCCACCACCGGATCGGCGGCGATCGTGCAGAGGGCCAGCTGCCGGACCCGTTCGTCGGGATCGGCCACCACCTCGGCCAGCCGGCGGTGCAGGCCACGTCGGACGCCCGGCGGGATGCCGGCGCGGACCGCCGCGGCGTACACCGGGTGGGCGAACTCGACGCGCAGCGGCGTCACGACCAGCAGCCCGGCCTCCTCCGCCGGGTCGAACGCGCCGGGCGAGACCCCGGCGGCGGTCAAATCCCGGAGCAGGGGTACGCCGAGCAGGGCCGCCAGCCGTACCGCGTCCCGGCACCGGGTGGGCAGCCCGGCGAGCACCTCGCCGAGGAGTTGGTGCATGGAGGAGGCCACCGGCAGATCCTGCGCCGGTTCCGGGGGCTCCGGCAGGCGCTGCACGGCGCGGGCCACCTCGATGGCGACCAGCGGGTTGCCGCCGGCCTCCCGGGCGATCCGGGCCAGCAGCGGGCGGTTCAGCGTGCCGCCGACCCGCTCCCGCAGGACGTGGTGCAGCGCGTTCACGCCGAGCGGCGCCAGCGGAAGCCGGGTCAGCCGACCGGGGACGGCGTCGAGCCCGAGTGGTGCGGCCCGCAGCGGGTTTCCGTTGTCGCTACGGCAGCTGACCAGTGTGGCCGGTCCCGGGCCGACCCGCCGCAGCGCGAACCGCAGGGCACGTTCGCTCGGCCGGTCCAGCCACGGCGCATCGTCCACGGCGACCAGCACCGGGCCGCCCGCGCCGAGCGCCGCCTCCAGCAGCGAGCGGGTGGCCGCGCCGATCACCCGCTCGTCGACCGGTTCGTCGCCGTCGCGGGTGAGCAGCACCATCTCGGCCGCGACGCGTTGTGGGCGCGGTAGCTGGGTGGCCAGCTCCGCCAACGGGCGCAGCAGGTCGGCGAGGGCGGCGAAGGGCAGCTCCGTCTCGCATTCGGTCGGCGCGCAGGAGAGTACCCACCAGCCGGCCTGGGTCGCCTCGGCGACCAACGCCCGTAGCAACACCGTCTTGCCGATCCCGGCCGGACCTTCCAACAGCACCGGCCCGGGCTCGCTGAGGGAGCGCCAAGCCTGATCGAACAGTTCGTCCCGGCCGACGAGCGCTCGCCGCATGGTCAGGATTCTGGCACCGGCTGACAACGGGTGACCATCGTGCGGACGGTGAGCCACCGGCGGCGGTCGGTCAGGCGTTCAGCGTCCGGCTGGGTGGGATCCCGTAGATGGCGTGGTACCGCGCGGTGAACCGGCTGTGGCTGAGGAATCCCCAACGCGAGGCGATTGCCGAGACCGTCTCCCGTCGCGGATCGGCCTGAAGCAGATCGTGGTGGGCGCGGTCGAGCCGGACGCGGCGCAGGTGGGCCATTGGTGTGGTGTCCAGATGACGGCGGAACGCCAGTTGCAGGGCCCGTAGCGAGACCTGGGCGGCGGCGGCGATGTCGGCCGCGCCGATGTCCCGGTCTGCGTGCTCCTCGATGAAGGCGGTCGCCCGGCGCAGGGTCGCGGTCGTCGCGTCGCGTCGTTCCGTCGCGGTCGGCCAGCCGGCGGTGGTGTTGGGGAAGACCGCGAGGGCGGCGGCGGCCAGCATCCGGGCGGCGTTGGCGAGCACCAGCGGCTGCCGGTAGGCGGACGGGTTGCCCAGTACGACGTGGTTGAGGTAGCTCGTGGTGTGCCGCCAGAGCCGGGCCAGGCCCGGCGAGATCGGAGTCAACCCGGTGAACCTGGTCGCACCCGCCCGGTCGTCCGCGGCGTCGCCGGTCACCTTGGTCAGTACGGAGCGGTCGAGCAGACATCCGACGAGCTTGCCGGGTCGCCAGCGCACCGAGAACGGCAGGCCCGGTGCGGCGGCCAGGAACACGTCGCCCGGACCGAGCCGGTCGTTCACCCCGGCGCAGCTGCGGTCGACCCGACCGCTTACCACTTGGCCGATCACCAGCGCCTCGATGCGTCCGATGTCGATATCCAGCCGGGTGGTCTGCTCCACCGTCTCCAACCAGAATGGTCCGGCATCGACGCGGTGATGACGTAGCCGGTAGCCCTCGGTCGACCGGATGGTCAACTCGGTGCCGTAGGCGCTCGTCAGGAAGGCGCTGATGGTGTCCGGATCGCGGCTGTCGAACCGGTGTGCGGTCGGAACATTCGAGTTCACGGCGGCTCCATCACAGTGGACGGAGTGGTCTGTCGTCACGGGTGGCCTGCCGGTGTGCTCTGGCCAGCCCGGCAGCGTTGCCTCAGGATTCCCGCCAATGCTAATCCACAAAAGAGGGATTCCCGTCGATGCAAGGGGTTGTATGCGATGACGTGGGCCAAATGTCGCTCGTTGCCGACCGGGGGAGGGCTTCGTTTTCGGGCTAGAGCCGCATGTTCCCGTGCGCCCGCCGGACTAGCCGATGACCGATCGTGGCCATGATCATGCAAAGCGTGTCGAGCGAGAGGTAGCTATTCGACCGAGCGGGTGAATAGGGGTGGAGTGTTGGAGAGCAAGGATCCGACTGACATCGTCCGGTTGGCGTCGGCTGAAGCGCTTCGGCGGATCGCCGGGGAGACACTCCTGACCGGCATCCTGGGTACCCGGATGGCCGCCCTCGGCGGCGGTCTCCGGGATGTGCTGCGCGTCGCCCTGGTGACGCAGCGGTTGGCCGCACCGACCCGGCTCATCGCGTTGTGCCGGGAGTCGGGTCTTGGACCCGACGCCTTCGATTTGCTTGGGCATCACCTGTTGGGTGCCCTGGTCGTTTACCGGCCGGGTCCGGACGCTCTGGTACGGGTCGGCGGTGCGCTCGGGCTCGCCCGTCGGGAGCTGTTCACACCCGCTGGTCCGCCGTCCGGCGAGCCGATCCGGGTCGGTGCGCACCCCGGCCGGCGAAACAGTGCGGCGACGCGTTACCGCTCGGCGAAGCCGCCGGAGCACCTGCCCTCGCCGCCGGCCTGGACCTGCACTGGCTGCGGCCAGGAGTGGCCGTGTGCGGTCAAACAGAGCCAACTGCTGGCCGAGTTCGGGGGGGCCCGCGCGGCCCTCGCGGTCTACCTGGGCTCGTGCCTGCTCGCCGCTGCCCGCGACCTGCCCGGCCTGCCGTTGGCCAGAGCCCGGAACCGGTTCCTCGGCTGGTTGCCGCGACGGCCGTTCTGACCCGGCCGCGGCCCCGCCGGGCCAGCCCGGGTCGCGCTCCACCGGGACGCGCTCCGCCGAGCCGCCCCGGTTGCGGGGCACCTGGTGCGGCTCGGCGGACCGCGATCCGGGGAAAATGCTTGTCAGTGCGGTGCTGGCTCGGGTGCCCGGTCGTCGGCGGCCGGACGGTCGAGGGACTCCTCCCCGGCCGCCGGGCCGGCGAACCAGTCGATGCCGCCCGGCTTGCCCGCCGCCACGGCCGCCGCCGCCCGGGCCACCGGATCCGTCGGCGGGCGGGTGGTGGCACCGGCCGGTGACTGCTCGGACGGTTCAGCCGTACCCCCGTCCGGACCCGCCCCGTTCCCGGCCGCGTTCCCGTCGGTGCTCGGCCCGGTCGGACCGGCGCCGACCCCGTTGGCCGCCGGGGTGGCCGGATCGCCCTCGCCGGACTGGTTCTCGCTGTCGGTCGAGAGCGTCGCCGCTTCGCCGGGTCGGGCCGCCGGACGCTCGCCGGCACGCGCGGCCACCACCGGGTACTCGGCGGTCTCGCCGCCGCCGGCCGCGGCGGCCATGACGGCTGCCGCCGCCAGGTCGGCGACCCGTTTGGCCTCGCGTTGCACCCGGGCCCGGGTCTCCTTGGCGTGCCGCTCGGCCGCCTCGGCGGCCCGGCGTACCTCGTCCAGCCGTCGGCTCTCCGCCTCGAGGTCCCGGCGGGTCTCCGCCAGCTGCTGCCGCAGCCGGGTCAGCTCGGCGTCGGTGTTCTCCTTGTCGCGCCGCACCTCGTCGAGCTGCTGCCGGGCGGTCTCCAGCTGCTCCTGGACCTGGGCCAGCACGTCCTGCTGCTCGCCGACGGCCAGCTGTACGGCGTGCAGCTGCTCCTCGGCGGCCGCGGCCTGCTCGTCGCTGTGCTTGCGTACCTCGGCGGCCTGCTCGTCGGCGCGCTTGCGGATCTCCGCCGAGTACTGCTGGGCATCCGCGATCATCGAGCTGACCCGCTGCTCCGCCGCGGACCGCTGGGCGGCCAGCTCACGCTCGACGGCTGCCCGCTGCTCGGCCAGGTCCTCCTCGGCCGCGGTCCGCCGCTCCGCCAGTTCCTCCTCGACGTTCGACCGCCACTGCGCCATCTCCTGCTGGTTCTTCGACCGGGCCGCCTGGATCTCCTGGTGGATCTGGGTACGCGCGGAGGTGGTCAGCGCCTCCGCCGCCGCGCGGGCCTGTTCGACCTGTTGGCGGCACTGCTCGCCGATCCGCTGCGCCTCCTGCTGGGCACGTTCGTGCGCGGCCTCGCCCTCGGTCCGCAACTGGTCGGCCCGTTCGCGGGACTGCACCAGCTCGGCATCGGCCGCCGCCCGCAGCTCCTCGTACGTCTTCTCGTGCTCGGCCCGCCGACCGGCCAGCTCCTCTTCGAGATCGGCGAGGGCCTTGACGGTCCGCTCGCGGGCGTTGGCGAGGATCTTCTCCGCCTCCGCCTGAAGCTTGGTGGCCCGTTGGGTGTGCGTTTCGATGATGGCGGCGGCCTGCTTCTCGGCGAGGTCCAGGATCTGGCCGACCATCGGCCCCACGTCCTGGAAGGCCGCCTTGTCCAACTGCGCGGGCCGCTGGCGCAACTCGGTCACCTCGGCCTGCAACGCGTGCAGCTTGCCGACCATCTCCTGGACCTGGGAGGCGGCCCGGTCCCGTTCGGTCGACACCGCGCTGAGCCGGCCCTCGATCTGTTCGACGTAGCGCTCGACCTGCCGTTTCTCGTAACCGCGCAGGGTGACCTCGAAGTTCGGCCGCAAGACCAGGTCGTCGCGGGCTGCGAACGGCTCCTCGCCGATGGACATGCCTCATCCTCCGTACGGTCGCGAGTCGCCACACCGGGGCGGCCCGGCGGCGATGACGCGCAACGCTACCGCTGCTCGCGATGCTCTGTCGTCCCACCCCGGTACCGTTTCCGCCCGTCTGACCGGCGGTGCCACCCGGCGACGCCGACGAGCGGTGGTACCCCTCCGGTGTGGACGCTCCGGCGGTGGCAACGGTCGATCACCGCCGACTCCATCGACCCGTATCTACCTGCGGCGACGTCGTCGCGGAGGGCGGGGATGGCGGCCGGGACCCGCGCCTTGACATCAAGTTAGGTTAGGTTAACCTAACCGCATGTTGAGCGGATCGGCGTCGGACAGCGCCGAGCAGAGTCTACGCGGGGTCGACCTGCGGCTGGGCTACCACGGCACGCCTGTGGTGCACGGTGCGACGATCGCCCTGCGACCGGGCACGGTGACCGCGCTCGTCGGGCCGAACGGCAGCGGCAAGTCCACGCTGCTGCGGGCGCTGGCCCGGCTGCACCCCATCGACGGCGGCACGGTGCACTTCGCCGACGGCACCGCCGCGGCCGGCCTGCCGGCCAAGGAGTTCGCCCGCCGGGTGACCCTGCTCGCGCAGAGCCGACCGGTGCCCAGCGGGGTCACCGTCCGCGACGTGGTCGGCTACGGCCGCCACCCGTACCGGGGCCGCTGGCGCGCCGACGATCCCGACGGGCCCGCCGCCGTGGCCCGCGCGATGGACGTCACCGGGGTCGCCGCGATGGCCGACCGGCCGGTGGACGAACTCTCCGGTGGCGAATTGCAGCGGGTCTGGCTGGCCACCTGCCTGGCCCAGGACACCCCGGTGCTGCTGCTCGACGAGCCGACCACCTTCCTCGACCTGCGCTACCAGGTCGAAATCCTCGACCTGATGCGTGACCTCGCCGACGACCACGGCGTCGCGGTCGGCGTCGTGCTGCACGACCTGAACCAGGCCGCCGCCGTCGCCGACGAGGTGGTGCTGCTGCACAACGGCCGGGTCCGCGCCACCGGCGTCCCGGCCCAGGTCTTCACCGAGCCGGACCTGACCGAGACCTACGGCATCCGGATCGAGGTCGCCGTCGATCCGACCAGCGGGCTGGTCACCACCCGCCCCGTGGGCCGGCACCTGACCCGGATCCCGGTCTGAACCCCAAACCCAGTCAACACCCGCACCAGAGAAAGAACGTCATGTCCCGTACCCGTGTCACCGCCCTGCTCGCCGCCGTCACCGCGCTGGCGCTGGCCGCCTGCGGCACCACCGAGAACACCGCCGAACCCACGGCCGCCACCCCCGCCGCCGGCGGGCCGGTCTCCGTGACCGACAGCCGCGGCAAGGAGATCAAGCTCGACAACCCCGCCACCAAGGTCGTCGCCCTGGAGTGGGGTGAGGCCGAGATGCTTGTCAGCCTCGGCGTCATGCCGGCCGGCGTGGCCGACACCAAGGGCTACGCCACCTGGGTCACCGCCGCCAAGCTCGATTCCGAGGTCAAGGATGTCGGCACCCGGGGCGAGCCGAGCGTCGACTCGATCGTCGCGTTGCAGCCCGACCTCGTGGTCATGGCCGACGGTCGCGGTCCGAACCTGGTCAGCCAACTGGAGAAGTACGTCCCGGTGCTCGTCACCAAGAGCAGTGACGCCTCGGACAACCTCGGCCGGATGCGCAACGACCTCAACATGATCGCCCAGGCGGTCGGCCGGACCACCGAGGCGGAGAAGCTGCTCGCCGACTTCGACGCGGCGATCAGCGACGGCAAGCAGAAGATCGCTGACGCCGGCGCGACCGGCCGGCCGTTCGCCATCGCCGACGGCTGGAAGGAAGGCAGCACGGTAAGCATCCGGATGTTCGGCCAGGGTGCACTCGTCTCCCAGCTCGGCATCCAGCTCGGCCTCACAAACGCCTGGCAGGGCAAGACCGACGAGGTGTGGGGCCTGGGCCAGACCGACGTCGAGGGACTGACCGGGCTGAAGAGCCCGGACCTGCACTTCTTCTACAACGCCTCGGACGGCACCGACGTCTTCGCTGACGGCCTGGCCGGCAACGCCATCTGGACCTCGCTGCCCTTCGTGCAGCAGGGCAACCTGCACCGGATGCCCGACGGCATCTGGACCTTCGGCGGGCCGCTCTCCGGCAAGCAGTACATCGACCAGCTCGTCGCCACGTACGCGGGGTGACCGCGCTGATCGCGCCCACGCGCCCGGAGCCGGCCGCCCCGCCGGCTCCGGCCCGGCGCCCCTCCGGTACCCGGGTGGCCGGGGTCTTCCTCGCTGCCACCGCGCTCTCCCTGGTCGTCGCGGCGGTGCACCTCACCCAGGGCACCTCCGGCGTCGGCGCGCTCGACCTGCTACGACTGCTCACCGGCGGTGACGACGAGGCGGCCCGGGTGCTGGTCGCCTCCCGGGTGCCCCGGCTGCTCGCCGGGCTGGCCATCGGCATCGCCCTCGGCTTCGCCGGCGCCGCCCTTCAGTCGGTCGCCCGCAACCCACTCGCCTCGCCGGACACCCTCGCCGTCAACGCCGGTGCCCACCTGGCCATCGTCTCCGTCGCCGCGTTCGGCATCGCGCTGCCCGCGCTGCCCGCCGGCGGCCTCGCCTTCGGCGGCGGGCTCGCCGCGGCCGGCCTGGTGCTGGCGATGTCGTCAGGCGGGCAGGCCGGCACCACAAGGCTGATCCTCGCCGGCTCGGCCACCGCCCTGGCGCTCAGCTCGGTGACCATGCTGCTGCTCCTGCTCTTCGAGCAGGCCACCATCGGCCTGTTCGCCTGGGGCAACGGCTCGCTGGTGCAGGCCGACCTGGTCGCCCTCACCCAGCTCGCCCCGGTGATCGGTGCCGCGCTCGTGGCGCTGATGCTGCTCGGTCACCGCCTCGACATCCTCGCCCTCGGCGACGACACCGCAACCGTGCTCGGCCTCAACGTACGGCGTACCCGGCTGTTCGTGACGGTCCTGGCCGTGCTGCTCTCCGCCGCGGCGGTCACCCTCACCGGACCGGTCGGCTTCGTCGGCCTCTGCGCGCCGGTGATCGTCCGGCTGCTCGGCCCACTGGTGCCGGAGGTGCACCGGCACCGGGTACTGCTGCCGCTCTCCGGCATCGCCGGAGTGGTAATCGTGCTCGGTGCCGACGTGCTGCTGCGAGCCGTCATGGGCGGCCAGGCCGGTGTCGACATCCCCACCGGAGTGGTGACCACCCTGCTCGGCGCGGCGATCCTGATCTGGCTGGCCCGCCGGCACCGCGACGCCGGCCCGACCCGCCGCCCGCCGGGCGGGCACGCGGCGGTGCGTACGGCGGCCTTCCACCGCACCGTGCTGGCCGTCGCCGGCACGGTGACCGCCGCCGCGTTGCTGGCCGGCATGCTCGCCGGGGACACCTGGGTGCTCTTCGGCGACATCGTGAACTGGATCAACGGCAGCACCGGACCGGCGTACACCTTCGTGCTGGACCAGCGGTGGCCACGGGTGGCTGCGGCGATGCTGGCCGGCGCGGCGCTCGCGGTCGCCGGCACCACCGTGCAGGCGGTCTGCCGCAACCCGCTGGCCGAGCCCGGCATCCTCGGCATCACCGCAGGCGCCGGGCTTGGCGCGGTCTGCCTGCTCACCTTCGTGCCGCTGGCCGGCGTCTGGGCCGTCTCGGGCGTCGCCGGGCTCGGCGCGATGCTGGCCTTCGCCCTCGTCTACGGCGCGGCCTGGCGCGGCGGGCTCAGCTCCGACCGGCTGGTCCTGATCGGCTTCGGCGCCTGGCAGGGCGGCATGGCTCTGATCACCTACCTGATCGTCGCCTTCGACCCGTGGAACACCGGCAAGGCCCTGACCTGGCTCTCCGGCTCCACCTACGGCCGGACCGCCGGCCAGGTGCTGCCGGTGGCGATCGCGCTGCTGGTGCTCACCCCGGCGGTGGTCGCCGCCCGCCGCGAGCTGGACCTGATGGCACTGGACGACGACACCCCACGGGTGCTCGGCGTCCGGCTGGAGCGCACCCGACTGGTCGCGCTCGGCGCGGCGGCGCTGCTCACCTCGACCGCGGTCTCCGCGGTGGGCGTGATCGGTTTCGTCGGCCTGGTCGCCCCGCATGCCGCCCGTGCCCTGGTCGGCGGTCGGCACGCCCGGGTGCTGCCGGTGGCCGCGCTGCTCGGTGCGGCCCTGGTCAGCCTCGCCGACACCCTCGGCCGCACCGTCATCGCCCCGGCACAGGTCCCCGCCGGTCTGGTCACCGCGTTGATCGGCACCCCGTACTTCGTCTGGCTGCTGTGGCGCTCCCGCGCCGCCGCCCCACAAGCCCGGTGACGCACCGGTTTCCCACGAGAGAGACACGATGACCACCACCCTGCCCGTCGCGCCCTGGCGGCTGTTCACCGTCGAGGTCCGCGCGGTACGCCGGCTCAGCCCCTCCTTCGTCCGGGTCACCTTCACCGGCCCGGACCTGGACCGCTTCGCCGACAACGGCTACGACCAGCGGATCAAGCTGGCCCTGCCGCTGCCCGGCCAGCACGGCGTCCACCTGCCCGAGGGCCCGGACTGGTACGCCCGCTGGCGGGCGCTGCCGGAGCAGCTGCGCAGCCCGATCCGTACGTACACCGCCCGCGCGGTCCGGCCGCAGCTCAACGAGGTGGACGTCGATCTGGTGCTGCACGGCGACGGTGGGCCGGCGACCCGGTGGGCGCGACGGGTCCGCCCCGGCGATGAGATCGCCATCCTGGGACCGAACGCGGCGTACGAGGGCGACCACGGCGGGGTCGAGTTCCGTCCCCCGTCGACCGGGTGCCTGCTGCTGGCCGGGGACGAGACGGCCGTGCCGGCGATCAGTGGCATCTGTGCCCGGCTGCCGCTGCACGCCCGTGGTCGGGTGCTGTTGGAGGTGCCCGAGGCGGCCGACGTGCTGCCGCTGGCCGCCCCGCCCGGGGTGGAGGTGACCTGGCTGCCCCGGCAGGCCGACCCGTACGGTGCCCGGCTGGTCGGCGCCGTGGCCGCTGCGGCCGGCGAGTTGCTGGCCGGCCGGGTGCCCGCCCTGGCGGCGGCCGTGCCGGTCGCCGCTTCGACCGGCCAGCCGGTCGACGACGTCGACGTGGACCGGGAGATCCTCTGGGAGGTGCCCGACCCGTTTCCGGCGGCACCGCTCTACGCCTGGCTGGCCGGCGAGGCGGCGGTCATCCGTACCCTGCGCCGCCACCTGGTGACCGAGCGCGGCCTGGACCGCCGCGCGGTGGCCTTCATGGGCTACTGGCGCCAAGGCCGCTCCACCCCCACCTGAACCCACCTCCACCGCCCTCCCCAGCCCTCGCGATCTTGCACTTCTTGTCGCCACAAACTCCTCAAAGGGTGCATATGGCCGACCGGAACTGCAAGATCGCGGAGGTGGGTCGGTGGCGCTGCGCCAGCAGCTTAGGGCTCACGGCACGATGACGGCGCGGCCCTCCAGCGTGCCATCCTGCATCTGGCCGTACGCGCGCAACGCGTCGTCCAGCTTGAACGTCGTCGTCTTCGGCCGGACCAGCCCCCGGGCACCGAGTTCGAGCACCTCGATCAGCTCCGGCCGGCTGCCCCAGTAGGTGGTCTGGATGCTCACCTCGTACGGCACGGAGAAGAAACCGACCGGCAGGCTGCCACCGCCGATCCCGACGATGGTCAGGTCGCCCAGGGTACGCGCGGCGGCGGCGCCGAGTCGCAGGGTGGCGTCGGCCCCGACGAAGTCGAGCACGACATCGGCACCGCGACCGGCGGTGGCCGACCTGATCTCCTCGGCGGCTTTTTCGTCCGAGCGCAGCGTCAGGTCCGCGCCGCACTCCTCGGCGAGCCGCAACGCCTCGTCGCGGGTGTCCACGGCGATCACCCGGGCCGCGGTGGTGGCCTTGATGATCTGCACGCCGACGTGCCCGAGCCCGCCGACACCGATCACCACGGCGGTGCTGCCGGGCGGCAGCTTCGACCAGGACCGGCGGATCGCGTGGTACGGGGTCAGTCCCGCGTCGGTCAGGGGTGCCGCCTGGAGCGGATCCAGCCCCTCGGGTAGCGGCACGACGAGCCGGGCGGCCGGCACCAACTCGTACTCGGCCATGCCACCGTCCAGGCCCAGTCCACCTCCGCCGCTGGGCACCGGCGCGGCGGCCGGGTTCTCGCAGTAGTTCTCGACGCCGACCCGGCAGCGGGCGCAGGTGCCGCAGCCCCACGGGCCGTACACGGCGACCGGCTGGCCCACCTCAAGCGAGGTGACGCCGGCGCCGACCGCGTGCACCCAGCCGGCATTCTCGTGGCCGAGGATGAACGGCGGATTCCAGGGCAGCGCGCCCGCCTCGAAGTCGTGCATCAGGTGCAGGTCGGAATGGCAGGCACCGGCAGCGCCGATCTTCACCACCACCTGGCCGGGGCCCGGCGTCGGCTCGTCGACCTCGACCAGTTCCGGATCCGTCTTCCAGTCGGGTAGCCGCAGCGCACGCATGCCATTCCTCCTCGTCCCGGTGGCCTCTCGACCCCGGCCTCCCCGTCCCGGTCGGAACCAAACCCGCCGCCTGCCGCACCATCTCGCCGCGGGCCGCCCGTCGGGTCACCGCCCAGCGGTTGCCGATCCGACCGCTCGGCGGTGCACTGAATTACATGACTGTCATCAAGGTGGGCACATCCTCCTGGGCCGACCGGACGCTGCTGCGCTCCGGCTGGTACCCGCGGCAGGTGAACACCCCCGCCGGGCGGCTCGGCTACTACGCCGACCGGTTCGCGCTGGTCGAGGTGGACACGTCGTACTACGCGGTGCCGGCACCGGAGACGGTCCAGGGTTGGGTCGACGCCACACCGGACGGCTTCACCTTCAACGTGAAGGCGTTCAGCCTCTTCACCGGCCACCCGACCCCGGTGGCCGCGCTTCCGGCGGATCTGCGACCGACCGGCGGGCCGGACCGGATCCGCCGCCGGGACCTGCCGCCGGAGGCGTACGACGAGCTGTGGCGGCGGTTCCGCGCGGCGCTGGAGCCGATCGCGGCGGTCGACCGGCTCGGCGCGGTGCTGTTGCAGTTCCCACCGTGGCTGGCCCGTGGCGACGCGGCCCGGCGCCGAATCGTGGAGCTGGCCACCCGCTGCCGGCCCTGGCGGGTCGCTGTCGAACTGCGGCACGCGTCCTGGTTCGACGGTCGGGCGGCGCTGGAGACGCTCTCCTTCCTCCGCGAACACGAGCTGACCTTCTGCTGTGTCGACATGCCGCAGGGCCATCCCGATTCCGTGCCACCGGCCCTGGTCGCGACCGCCGACCTGGCGATGGTGCGGTTCCACGGGCACAGCACCGCCTGGGCCGGCGGCGACAAGGAGGACCGGTTCCGCTACGCCTACGGCGACGACGAACTGCGTTGCTGGTCGCAGCTGCTTGTGGAACTCGCCGAGCAGGCCGAGGAACTGCACGTGCTGTTCAACAACTGCTGCGCCGGGCAGGCGCAGCGCGACGCGGAGAAACTGTCCGGGCTGCTCGCCGTCCCCGTGTCCGGGCAGCCGGTCAGTCCCGGGTGACCCCCTCCGGTCGCATGCCGGTCGCCTCCTCCAGCGCGTTGTCCGGCAGGTCCTCATCGGCCAACTCGTTCGGGAACGGACGCCGCGCCGGTGCCGGGTCCGGCGGTGCGCCCGGACCGGCGGCCGGGGTGGCGGTCGGTTCCACCGAGCCGAGCCCGTGCCGGCCGGCGGGCGGGTGCTCCGTCGGGATCTCACCCGCCCGCCGCTCGCCACGCCGCCCCTCGGGTACGGCGGTCTCCTCGCTGCCCTCGTTCATCGGCGAGTCCGCACCGGCGCCCCACGGCGGGTCGGCGTCGAAGCCGTCCGTGGTCCCCCAGGGCGCGACCTCCTCCGGTCCCCGGTCCTGCCGCTGCCTGTCGGTCATGACCACCTCACTGCTGGATGCGTCCCCACCGGCCCCACTGCCGCCGGTTGCGCCGCCCGGCCTCTGCCGCCGGGTCTGTTGCCGGTTGCGCCGCCGGGCCTGCCGCCGCCGGTTGCGGTCAGCGGCCCGACATCGCCATGTGGCGGCGGGCCGCCTTCATCGCCGCGACCCGAGCCGCGCCCTTGCCCGCCATCCCTGGGGCGTGCATCAGCCCGTTCGCCCGGCCGAGCATGCCACGCAGCACCTGTCCGGGCTTCTGCTGCTCGCCCATGTACGCGGTGACCACGATCAGCGCGCCGGTAAGCGCCGGGATCGCCCACTGGAGCATCCTCAGCTGGCGTTGGCAGGAGGCCACCTGCGGCGGCGTCTGCTGGTTCGGCTCGGTGATCCCCTCGACCGAGGGCATGCCGGCCCGCTCCAGGCGCTTACCGAGCAGCCGGCTGTAGCCGGTCACGGCCAGAGCGCCGACGGTCAGCGCCGTCTTCACGGTGCTCACCCGTCCGACGCCCCGCTGGGCGGCCATCCGAGGGCTCTCGGTGACCAGCTCACCGACCGCACCCGCGAGATGGGCACCGATGGCTGCCGCGTTGACCGGGGTCCACCGGGCCCAGCCGGCCGAGGCGACCGGAAGCCGTTGGGTCGCGTCGCCGACCCGCGCCGCGGCGCCGTTGACACCGAAGGCACCCATCAGGGAACCGCCGAACCAGGCCGCCAGGCCCAGGTCGTGCATCGAGCGTAGTGCGGTGTGACTGTCAGACATCTGGTCTCCCTCCGCCGAATCGGGCGTCCCGGCTTACCCCGGTGACCAGGGGTTATTCCCGCTCCGAGCAGCGCGAGGGTGGGGGTGGGGGTGGGGCTCAGCGGGGCGGCAGGCCGGCGGTGAAGTCGGCGATCCGGGCGGCCAGCGGGGCGGCGGCGCGTACCCAGGTGAAGTGGTCCACTGCGCTGCCCGGCACGTGGTAGCGCTCGCGTTGCAGCGGTGCCGAGGTCAGCTTGGCGCAGAGCCGGTCCAGCGTGGGGTGCGGGGTGTACTGGTCGCCCTCGACGCTCACCGCCAGCACCGGCGTGCGGATCCGGCCCACCGCCGCCTCCGCGTCGACCCCGTCCAACTGGGGGAAGCAGCCGGTCCGGGCGGTGTGCGCCCAGTCGCGGATGACCCCACGGGCCTGCCGGCCGCCGAATCCCCAGCCGGGCCAGACGCCGAGCAGCCGGGTGGTGGCCGCGATGCCCTGGGTGTACGGCAGCACGCCGTAGCGCCGGGGGCCGGTGAAGTCACGCCAGTACGGCAGGCCGACGGCGACCAGCGCCAGCCCGTCGACCTCCGGCTCGTCGTGCAGGGCGAGATGCAGGACGGCGGCGTGGCCGCCGAGGGAGTGCCCCAGCAGCAGCGTGCGTCGCCCGTCCAACCGCTCCTTCAGCGCGGCCCGTACCGCACCGACGTCGGCGGCCAGCTCCGCGTACCCGTACCGGCAGGCCCGGCTCGGGCGCGGTGTGCTCTCCCCGGTGCCGCGCAGATCGGCGACGACCACGGCCAGCCCGGCGTCGCGCAGCGCGGCGGCGAACGGCCGGTAGTAGCGGGCCCGTACGCCCATCGCCGGCGCGACAAGCACCACTGGCGCGTCCGACCGGCCCGGCGGCTCCGGGTAGATCTGGATGCCGAGGCGGGCGCCGTCGACCTGGACGAACTCCTGCACGTATTCCACACTCGCGCTCACCAGGCCAGGTTACCGATCAGTAGGAACGCGCGGGGGGCAGGCCCCGGCGGGTCGCCGACCCGCCGGGACACCGAACTACTGGCCGCGCAGCATGCCCGGACCGAAGACCTCGTAGGCGATCCGCTCCACCGGTACGCCCCGGCGCAGCAGCCCGCCCCGGACGATGTTCATGAACGGCAGCGGCCCGCAGAGGTGCACGTGGGCGTCGGGGGAGAGCGGGATCAACTCGGGGTCCACCCGGCCGCCGGTCACCTCGGCGGCGACGCCGGGCAGGGCGACGCCTGTGGCGTCCTCGTACCACAGCCGGGTGCGCAGGTTCGGCAGCGCGGCGTGCAGGCGCGGCAGGTCGTCGCGGAGCGCGTGGGCCGCGCCGGTCCGGTCGGCGTGCACAAGCACCACCGGGCGCTGCGGCGCGGTGACCGCCAGGTGTTCCAGTGCGGCCATCGCCGGGGTCAGCCCGATACCGGCGCTGACCAGCAGCAGCGGACCCTCGCCGGCGACGGCGTTGACCTCGCCGAAGGGTGGGCTGAGCCGGAGCGTGGCACCGACCGCCACGTGTTCGTGCAGGAAGGTGGAGACCAGCCCGTCCGGGGCGCCGTCGACTCCGCGTACCCGTTTGACGGCGATCCGCCAGTGCGCCGCGCCGGGACGGCCGGCGAGGCTGTACTGGCGGATCTGCTGGCCGCGACCGCCGTCCAGGTCGACCGCGACCGAGGTGTACTGGCCTGGCACGAAGGTGGGCACCCCGCCCTCGTCGTCCGGGATCAGGGTGAACGAGACCACGTCGGAGGTCTCCTGCCGGCGTGCCGCAACCCGCCACGGACGCCACACCGACTCGCCCTCGGCCAGCCCGGCGGTCGCGTACAGCCGCGCCTCCCGGGCGACCAGCTCGACGGCGAGCAGCCAGTAGACCTCGTCCCAGGCGGCGGCGACGGGCGGGGTGACCGCGTCGCCGAGGACCTCGCCGACGGCGGCGAGCAGGTGCCGACCGACGATGGTGTACTGCGCCGGGGTGATCCCCAGGGAGGCGTGCTTGTGCGCGATCCGGTCCAGCACCGGACCCCAGGGCGCCGCGTGCGCATCGGTCAGGTGCTCGGCGTACGCGACCACGGCCGCGGCCAGGGCGGCCTGCTGGCTGCCGCTCGCCTGGTTGCCCCGGTTGAACAGGTCGAGCAGCTCGGGATGCGCGGCGAACATCCGCTTGTAGAACCGGCGCGTGATGGCCTCGCCGTGCGCCCGCACGGCGGGCAGGGTCGCCGTCACCACCGCTGCTGAGGACTGGGTGAGCACGATGTTCTCCTTCGGGGAACGACCTTACGGACCCGCTCACCAAAACAGGTATCTGTATTACCTCTTTAGGGTCGAAGGTCCCGGATCGCCGGTCGCGCAGGTCACACGACGGACCGTCCGGGGCATGGCGACTGGCTAGGGTCGAAAGGTGAAGCTCAACCGGTCCACCGACATGGCGCTGCGGATCGCCATGTTCACCGCCGCCTCCGGCCGGCGGACGACAGTGGACGAACTGGCCGAGCGGCTGGCGCTGCCCCGCAACCACGTGGCCAAGGTGGTGCAACGGTTGCAGCACCTCGGGGTGCTGGTGACCATCCGGGGTCGCTCCGGCGGGGTGGCGGTCGCGGCGGACGGCGCGACGTACACCGTCGGGCAGGTGGTCCGGGCGTTCGAGGGGGACGGCGAGGTGGTCGACTGCGAGACGCCGGCCTGCCCGCTACGGGCGGCCTGCCGGCTCCGCGCCGAGCTGCGGCGAGCCCAGCAGGCCTTCCTCGCCGCCCTGGACCAGGTCACCCTGGCCGACCTGGCCGACGACCCCGCCCGCCCCCTCCTCCTCACCCTCCCACCCCACCCCCTTGACCCCGTTGATCATGAGGTTGGCGGCAGTTTGAAGATCAACTAGTGCCGCCAACCTCATGATCGACCCTCTGGGGGTGGTCAGGAGAAGGTGATGGTGCCGGTGGGGGTGCGTACGCAGGCCAGCGAGCGGGCGGTGGTGGTGGCGGCGCCGGCCAGGCAGCGGCCGAGCACCTGGTGCCCGGCGGCGTTCGGGTGCCACGACTCCTGGCAGGTCTGGAAGTAGGTCACACAGGTGTTGGCGATCCGCTGAATCGCGATCTTGTCCTTGCCGGCAAGGCTGGTGACGAAGGTGCCGTTGGGCGGATTGTCCATCAGCCGGATCGGGGTGGCCAGCGTGCCGGTCGGGCTGTTCGAGGACTCGCAGAGCCGCGCGCCGTCGAAGGCCCGCTGGACGTTCAGGTAGACCAGATCGGCACCGGGGAACTCGGCGGCCAGCGTGTCCCGGGTGGAGCGCACGATGGTGCCGAGACCCTGCGAGAACCGGTGCCCGGGGGCCAGGCTCGCCCGGTGGATCGGGCAGCCCGCCGCGTACCGCTCGGCGCCCAGTGCACGGAACTTGTCCCGGGTGTCGTCCCGGCTGTCCTCCGAGTGGTAGGACGCCTCCAGTTCCAGCGGCAGCGGGTTGGTGTAGTCCTGCAACACCACCCGGTGCTGACCGTCGGCGTCCACCTCGCGCAGGGTGGTGAGGATCTGCCGTACCGCCGCGGTGGTCTCGGCGGTCGCGGCGTCGAGCTGAGCGGCGGTGGCCAGGTCCGCGTCGCTGCACGGCTTCTGCTCCACCGGCCCGTTCAGGTACGCCCAGAACTCCCACCAGCCCGTCCAGGCGTCGGCGATGAACCGGTTGGCGCACTTCTCGGCGACCCCGCCGAAGGTGAACGAGCTGTTGTTCGAGCCGAGGCCGATGAGCACCAGGTCGATGTCGTGGGTTTGGGCCGCCGCGCGGAGCTGGTCGAGCTGGGCGGCGACCTGGCGGCCGTTGGCGCGCGCCGAGGAGGCGGCACCGATGTCGTGCGGCTGCCCGCCGGAGCAGGCCAGGTTGAACCGGTCCTGGATGCCGGGCAGCGTGGCCTGGTGCAGCGAGGCGTTGGCCGAACGGTGACAGAAGAAGGCGTTGCTGTTCGGCGCGGTCCACCCCGGGAAGGCCCGCGCGACGCCTGTCGAGTCGACCACCGGCTGGTACGCCCCGGCGCCTTCGCCGCTGATGAAGCTGTCGCCGAGGGCGACGGCCGCGGTGGGCAGCGCCGCCGAGACGGGAAGGGGTGCCGCGACGGCGGTGGAGAGGGTCGCTGCGGCGACGGCGAGGGCCATCGCGGCGGCGGTACGACGCAACCCGGACATGGCATCACATCCGTTCATGGAAATGTGAAAGATCCTCTGGTGGCGTGATGGAATCACGCGGGTGTGACGCACGTCAACCGGGGGAAACGGATGTGACATGTGGGTCAGCTGGGTGTTGAATCTCCGCACGACGACCCCGCCGCCCACCCCCTCGCCGCAGCCGGGGCATAACGCCGGACACCCGGGCGTTGACCGCGGCAGGGCAACCAGCAGCGGCCCCGTGCGGCGTGCCGTACGGGTGTCCGCGTCGCGTGTCGGGGCGTACGGCTACGCTCGCTGCGGCGTGCCCACGCTGGGCCGACCGCCGACGGTGCGGGGCAGCACATCGCCGAGACCCGGGAGTACGACCAGTTGACCGCAGAGCCTGAGACCCTGTACGGAGCCGACGACCTCACGCACCTCGAAGGGCTGGACGCCGTCCGCAAACGGCCCGGCATGTACATCGGCTCCACCGACAGCCGTGGCGTGGGCCACCTCGTCAACGAGATCCTCGACAACTCCACCGACGAGGGAGTCGCCGGCCACGCCACGAAAATCGCGGTGATCCTGCACGCCGACGGCTCGGTGCAGGTCGACGACGACGGGCGGGGCATCCCCACCGACGTGCACGCCCGCTCCGGCATCTCCGGTGTCGAGCTGGTGCTCACCCGCCTGCACGCCGGCGGCAAGTTCGGCGGCTCCGGCTACAAGACCTCCGGCGGCCTGCACGGCGTCGGCGCCTCGGCGGTCAACGCGCTCTCCCGCCGGTTCGACGTCACCGTCCGGCGCGGCGGCAAGGTGCACGCCATGTCCTTCCGGCACGGCGTACCGGGCATCTTCGACGGCGACGGGCCGGACGCGCCGTTCACCCCCGGCCCCGGGCTCCAGGTCATCGGCGCGACAAAGCGCGGCCAGCGCACCGGCACCTCGATCCGTTACTGGCACGACCCCCGCTACTTCGAGACCGGCGCCACCCTGGACCACGACGCCGTACGCGCCAAGCTGCGGCACACCGCCTTCCTGGTGCCCGGGGTCAGCTACACCCTGCACGACCGCACGGCCGAGCAGCCCACCGAAGAGGTCTTCCACTACCCCGACGGGCTCACCGAGATGGTGGAGTTCCTCGCCCCGGCCGGCGACCGTCCCGTCTCCGGCACCCTGCTGGTCACCGGCGAGGGGACGTACCGGGAGAACGCCGCCGACGCCAACGGCGTCATGCAGTCCAACGTGCAGCGCCGGGCCGAGATCGAGATCGCCTTCCGCTGGGGCACCGGCTACGAGCGCACCGTCGAGTGCTTCACCAACACCATCCGCAACGCGCACGGCGGTACCCACCGCAAGGGCTTCGAGCGGGCCCTGGCGCGTACCCTCGCCGACGCCGTACGCAACACCCGTGGCCTGCTCAAGGCCAAGGAGGACGCACCCACCCTGGACGACGTCCTGGAGGGCATGACCGCGGTGGTGCACGTCCGGGTGCCCGAGCCGCAGTTCACGTCGCAGACCAAGGACGAGCTCTCCACCGCAGGCGTCACCAAGGTGGTGCAGGGCCTGGTCGAGCGGCACGTCAAGTCCTGGCTGGAGGACCGGAAGACCAAGACCGAGGCGCGGACCGTCCTCCAGAAGATCGTCGACGCGGCGCGGGTCCGGCTCACCCAGAAACAGCAGAAGGACGCCGCCCGCCGCAAGACCGCCCTGGAGGGCGCGGCCATGCCGGCCAAACTGGTCGACTGCCGCTCATCAGGCATTGATAGAAGTGAATTGTTCATCGTGGAAGGCGACAGCGCCCTCGGAACGGGTCGACTTGCCCGTTCTGCCGAATTTCAGGCGTTGCTGCCGATTCGCGGCAAGATCCTCAACGTGCAGAAGGCGAGCCTCCAGCAGGTGCTGGACAATGCCGAGTGCGCGGCGATCGTGCAGGTGCTCGGTGCCGGCTCCGGGCGTACCTTCGACCTGTCGGCGATGCGTTACGGCCGCGTACTCATCATGGCCGACGCCGATGTCGACGGCGCGCACATCCGGACGCTGCTGATCACCCTCTTCGCCCGCTACATGCGGCCGTTGATCGAGGGCGGTCGGCTCTACGCCGCGATGCCGCCCCTGCACAAGATCACCACGAAGGGGCGCAACCCGCAGACCGTCTACACCTACACGCAGGCGGAGATGGAGGCGACGGTCCGCAAGCTGGAGCAGTCCGGCAAGCAGATCGTCACCCCGATCCCGCGGTTCAAGGGCCTCGGTGAGATGGATGCCGACGAGCTCTGGGAGACCACGATGAACCCGGCCACCCGCGCGGTACGCCGGATCACCCTGGACGACGTCGAAGCCGCCGAGCGGATTCTCGACCTGCTGATGGGGGAGAAGGTCGAGCCGCGCCGCAACTGGCTGATCGACTCCGCCGACCGGGTCGACCGCGACGCTATCGACGCCTGAGCACCGGCTCTTTCGGAAGGACAGCCCAGTAATGGCACGCCGCAAGGAAACGAAGGTCGACCACTCCGCGTTCGACCGGGCCGGTGCGCGGGTCTTCGACAACCCGCTGGTCACCGAGGTCTCCGACTCCTACCTGGAGTACGCCTTCTCGGTGATCCACTCCCGGGCGCTGCCCGACGCCCGGGACGGCCTCAAGCCGGTGCACCGGCGCATCCTCTACTCGATGCACGAGGCGGGTTTCCGGCCGGACCGGCCGCACGTCAAGTCGGCCCGGGTGGTCGGCGACGTGATGGGGCGCTACCACCCGCACGGTGACACCGCGATCTACGACGCGATGGTCCGGATGGCGCAGGGCTTCTCGCTCAACGTGCCACTCATCGACGGGCATGGAAACTTTGGATCTCCGGACGATGGACCGGCTGCGGCGCGTTACACGGAAGCTCGGATGTCGCGGGAGGCGATGCTGCTCGTCGGCGAGTTGGGCGAGGAGACGGTCGACGTCGAGCCCAACTACGACGGCTCGCTGACCCAGCCCACCGTGCTGCCGGCCGCCTTCCCGAACCTGCTTGTCAACGGCACGTCCGGGATCGCGGTGGGGATGGCGACCAACATGATCCCGCACAACCTGGGTGAGGTCGTCTCCGCCGCCCGCTGGCTGATCCGGCACCCGGATGCCAGCCTCGACAAGCTGATGGAGTTCGTGCCCGGTCCGGATCTGCCCACCGGCGGCCTGCTGCTCGGTCTGGACGAGGTGCGCCGGGCGTACGAGACCGGCCGGGGTGTGGTGCGGATGCGCGGCAAGGTGGAGATCGGCCCGTTGGAGGGCAGCCGGGGCCGGCAGGCGATCACCGTGGTCGAGTTGCCGTACGGCGTCGGTGCGGAGAAGGTCATCGCGGCGATCACCAACGAGGTCACCAAGACCAAGCGGCTGACCGGGATCGCGGACGTCAAGGACCTCACCGACCGGGAGAGCGGCACCCGCCTGGTCATCGAGTGCAAGGTCGGGGTCAACCCGCAGGCGCTGCTGGCCGACCTGTACCGGCTCACCCCGTTGGAGCAGTCGTTCGGCGTGAACAACCTGGTGCTTGTCGACGGGCAGCCGCGCACCCTCGGGCTGAAGGCGCTGCTGGAGGTCTTCCTGTCGCACCGCTACGAGGTGGTGACCCGCCGCAGTGCGTACCGCCGGCGCAAGCGGGAGGAGCGGCTGCACCTGGTCGACGGGTTGCTTGTCGCCCTGCTCGACATCGACAAGGTGGTCAAGCTGATCCGGGCCAGCGAGGACGCCCAGGACGCCAAGGACGGCCTGATGCGGCGGTTCAAGCTCTCCGAGATCCAGGCGGCGTACATCCTGGACACGCCGCTGCGCCGGCTGACCAAGTACGACCGGCTGGAGTTGGAGGCCGAGCAGGAGAAGCTGCGTGCGGAGATCGCCGAGTTGTCCACCATCCTGGACGACGAGAAGGTGCTGAAGAAGCTCGTTTCCGACGAGTTGGCGGCGGTGGTCAAGCAGTTCAACGCGCCTCGGCGCACCACCCTGGTCGACGGCGACCTGAAGGAGGTGCTGGCCGCGTCGGTTCCGGCCGGTCCGCTGGAGGTGGCCGATGATCCGTGCCAGGTGATCCTGTCGGCGACCGGGCTGGTCGCCCGTACCGCCGCGGAGTCGGAGGAGGCCGCCGAGGGGCGCCGCCGGCACGGCCGGGTCAAGCACGATGCGGTACGCGCCGTGGTGCACTCCACCGCCCGGGGGCGGGTGCTGCTGGTGACCAGCGCCGGGCGGGCGTTCAAGGTGGATGTGCTGCCGCTGCCGGTGCTGCCGGAGCAGGTCGGCACGGTGTCGCTGCGCGGTGGGATGTCCGCCGCCGAGTTGGTGCCGTTGGAGCCGGGGGAGAGCGTGGTCGGCCTGGCGCCGTTGGGTTCGGCCGCCGAGGGCTCGCCCGGCCTGGCGTTGGGTACCCGGCAGGGCGTGGTCAAGGTCTGCGCCCCGGACTGGCCGGTGCGTTCCGACGAGTTCGAGGTGATCGGGCTGCGCGAGGGCGACGAGGTGGTGGGGGCGACCTGGCTGACCGACGGGAACGAGTCGCTCACCTTCCTCACCAGCGCGGCGTCGCTGCTGCGCTTTCCGGCCGGGTTGGTGCGGCCGCAGGGGCTCAAGGGCGGCGGCATGGCCGGCATCGCCCTGTCGGCCGGGGCGCAGGTGGTCTTCTTCGGCGCGGTCCGCACCGACGATCCGGAGCACGGTGAGCCGATGGTGGTCACCTCCACCGGTGCGACGGTGAAGGTGACGCCGCTGGCGGCGTACCCGACGAAGGGGAGGGCGACTGCCGGGGTGCGCGCGCAGCGGTTCCTCAAGGGCGAGACCGATGTGGTGGTGGGCTGGGTCGGTCCCCGGCCGGTGGGGTCGACGGCGAACGGCGAGGCGGTGGAGTTGCCGGCGGCGGATCCGCGCCGCGACGGCTCCGGCTTCGCGGTGATGCTCGGACCGACCGTGGTGGGTCACCAGATCGATCGCGACTGACCCTGATCCTCGAACTGGCCGGTTGATCTGGAGGCTGTCGTCACTACGCTCGGTGGATCGTGGCAACAGCCGCACGGTCGACGGCGGAACCTGTCGCTGAAGTCGACGAACTCGGTCGGAGGGGCTGCGGAAGCCTTCCGGAAGGCTTCCGCAGCCGCGCGCCTTGAGTGGAAGATCAGGCCCGGTACAGGCAGAAGGAGTAGAGGGTGCGACCGGTCTTCGTGCTGTCACCCCGTGGTTCGAACCACAGCGTGCCGTTGCCCCGGGGGCGGTAGCCCACGTTGACGTCCTTCGTGACCTTCTTGCCCGAGGTGCCGAGCAGTGTGGTGGAGGTGCTGGTGCCTCCCTGTGCCATCCGAACCCGGATCGACTTGACCGTTCCGGAGATCTTGTACGTGGCCTTCACCCGTGCATTTCCCCCCGGCCATCCGGAGTAGCCGAATCCGAGTCCACCCCCGACCGAGTCGCCCGCCGAGGCGCTCCAGGAGCGTACACAGGTCGCTGCTTCCGCCTTTGTTGCAGTCGGGACCACCAGCGCGGCGGTCGCCAGCAGGGCAAGCGCCGGCATCGACAAGGCCATTCTTCGTGCAGATAGGGCCACAAATACTCCTTTGTGGTGCGAGGCGCTGGGTGGTTTAGGCCGGACAAGCAGCGGCCAGCCGGCACGTGTCCCACCCCTGGCGCTGGCTACTGTAGCCATGGGTCTATCCACAAGTGTCGGCCGGGGTTGATCATGCGGCTCGGGTGCGACGGCCGACGGCGAACCGGTGGATCTGCCGGCGGCCGACCCTCGTCGCGACGGCGGGGACAGCGGCGCCAGGACCTGGACCAAGGGCGAGGTCTGGCGGTTCTTCGCCCAGTTCTGACCCGGTGACCGGCCCGATGGTCAGAGTTCGGGTTCGGGGCCCTGACGGGACGCCGGGGTGGTGCCGCGTAGGCGGGCCACCAGGCGCATGCCGTGGTAGACCAGCAGGGCGGCGGCGGTGCCCAGGGCGATGCCGTGGAAGGAGAGGTCGCCGGCGCTGAGCGTGTAGTCGGCGGCGCCGATGATCACCGCGACGGCGGCGGTCAGCAGGTTGACCGGGTCGTGGAAGTCGACCCGGTTGTCGAGCCAGATCCGGGCGCCGAGGATGGCGATCAGCCCGTAGAGCGCGGTGGTGGCGCCGCCGAGGACGCCGGCCGGCACGGTGAGGATCAGCGCGCCGACCTTGGGGCTGAGCCCGAGCAGCACCGCGGCCAGCCCGGCCACCCAGTACGCGGCGGTGGAGTAGACCCGGGTGGCGGCCATCACGCCGATGTTCTCGGCGTACGTGGTGGTACCGGAGCCGCCGCCGGAGCCGGCGAGTACGGTGGCCAGGCCGTCGCCCATGAACGCCTTGCCCATGTCCCGGTCCAGGTTGCGGCCGGTCGTCGCGGCGACCGCCTTGACGTGGCCGGCGTTCTCCGCGATCAGCACCAGGACCACCGGGATGATCAGCACCATGGCGCGCAGGCTGAAGCTGGGGGCGTGGAATTCGGGCAGCCCGACCCAGGCGGCCTCGCGCAGCCCGGTGACCGCGGCCGGGGCCAGCCCGCCGGTCGTCGCGGCGACCAGCCAGCCGACGAGGACGCCGAGCAGGATGGAGAGTCGGGCCAGGAAGCCCTTGAAGAGCACGGTGAAGAGCAGGATCGCGGTGAGCGTGAGTACCGCGATCAGCGGCTGTGCCTTGACCCCGCCGTTGCCGCCGCCGTCCCAGGCGACCGGGGCGAGGTTCAGCCCGATCAGCATCACGATGGCGCCGGTGACCACGGGCGGCATGAGCCGGTTGATCCAGCCGGCCCCGGCGATCTGCACCACCAGGCCAACCAGGGCCAGTGCGGCGCCGGCCACCACGATGCCGCCGAGCGCCGGGCCGATGTCGCCGCCGGAGCTGGCGGCCAGCACCGGGGCGATGAAGGCGAACGACGAGCCGAGGTACGACGGCAGCCGGTTGCCGGTGATCACCAGGAAGAGCAGGGTGCCGAGCCCGGAGAAGAACAGCGTGGTGGCCGGCGGGAAGCCGGTGATCAGCGGCACGGTGAAGGTGGCGCCGAACATCGCCACCACGTGCTGCACGCCGACGCCGAGCGTGCGCGGCCAGGAGAGCCGTTCGTCGGGGTGCACCACGTCGCCGGGGCGGATCGACCGGCCGTCGCCGTGCACCGACCAGGGGGACCAGCGGGAGCGCGTGGGGGTGGGGGACTGGGTCATGGTTGGCCCTTCGCATCCGAGGTGGCGGGGGCACGGTCGACCCTGAACGTTGTTTCTAGCATGGGCCCCCGGGGCCCTACCCTCAGGCGACGCCGTCGGGGCGGAACTGGACGCTGACCCGGGGTCCGACCGGGCGGGCGGTCTTGGGCACGGAGTGTTCCCAGGTGCGTTGGCAGGAGCCGCCCATGACGATCAGGTCGCCGTGGCCCAGCGGGAAGCGCAGGCTGGGACCGCCGCCGCGCGGGCGCAGCAGGAGTTGGCGGGGCGAGCCGAAGGAGACGATGGCGACAATGGTGTCGGTGTGCGCGGAGCGGCCCTGGGTGTCGCCGTGCCAGGCCACGCTGTCCCGGCCGTCGCGGTAGAGGCACATGCCGGCGGTGACGAAGGGCTCGCCCAACTCGTCGGCGTAGTGCCGGGTCAGGGTCTGCCGGGCGGCGGCCAGCACCGGGTGCGGCAGCGGCCGGCCGGCGCCGTACCAGCAGAGCAGGCGGGGCACGTCGACCTCGGTGTCGTACATGGTGCGTCGCTCGGCGCGCCAGGGCACCTCCCGCAGCAACACGTCTAGCACCTGGTCGGAGCCGTGCACCCAGCCCGGCAGGTGGTCGACCCAGGCGCCGTCGCCGAGTGGATGTCGGCGCAACTGGCCGGGCAGCGGCCCGAGGGTGGGTGCGGCCTCGGTGACCTCCAGCATCGACGGCTGGTACGCGGCCTGCGACATGAGCCCACCCTAGCAGGGGCGTTAGTACATGTGTGCGACCGAGTGATGTCGTGTCCGGGGTTCCTCCGGGTGTTCCGGGGCGGCCCGCGTCGTGGTGCTGGCGGCCGGTATGGGGGAGCGAGGGGTCGGTCCCGGGCGGGTAGGGTGCCCGGCGGGCGGCGTCGATCGGGCCGTCCCTGGTGGCTGATCGGATCCGGCCGCCCGGCCGTTGGGAGGAGACAGAGTGCTGGTGACGCCGCGGACGATCGAGGTACCAGGATGACCAGCACGACCATCGACCGGCCGACCGCCTCGACCGGACGGGGCGCGGCGAGCCGGCTGCCGTCGCTGACCGGGCTGCGCTGGGTCGCCGCGCTGCTGGTCTTCGGTTTCCATGCCGGGACGATGCGGATCATCGCCGAGCCGGACCACCAGGCGGTGGTCGGCAAGATCTTCACCCTCGGCCTCTCCGGGGTGCAGTTCTTCTTCGTCCTCAGTGGATTCGTGCTGGTCTGGTCGGCTCGACCCGGTGACTCCCGCAGGCGGTTCTGGCGGCGCCGGCTCGCCAAGATCTACCCGAATCACCTGTTGATGTGGGCGGTGGCGATGCTTGCCGCGCTCTGGTTCGCCGACCCGATCAACCCGGTGGCCGCGCTAGAGAACCTGTTCCTGCTCCAGGCCTGGGATCCCCGTCCCGGCTACTTCTACAGCGTCAACAACGTGAGCTGGTCGCTCTCCTGCGAGTTGTTCTTCTACCTGTGCCTGCCGCTGGCGCTGCCGTTCGTACGACGGGCCCGGCCGTGGCTGCTGTGGGCCGTGGTGATCGCGGTGCCGCTGCTGATCCTGGCGCTCTGGCCGGCGCAGACGCTGGTGCCGGAGCAGTACCGGTGGTGGTTCACGCAGGTGTTCCCGCTGGTCCGGTCGCTGGAGTTCTGGATGGGCGTGGCCGCCGCCGAACTCATGCTGCGTGGTCGCTGGCGCGGTCCGCGCCTGCCGGTGGCGAGCCTGATCTTCGTGGCGACCTGGGTGCTGGCCTCGCAGTGGATCCGCGCCGAGATGTGGGCGGCGATCCTGTCGGCGGCGTACGTGGTGCTGATCGCGGCGGCGGCCGACGCCGACGTACGGGGCAGCCGTTCGCCGCTGCGGTCCCGAGCGATGGTCTGGCTCGGTGAGGTCTCCTTCGCCTTCTACCTGGTTCACGTGTTTGTGATCATGACGATCCTGCGGCTCACCGGCGACTGGGGGACCGGCTTCCCGGGCTGGTGGGGGCCGCTCGCGGTGATCGGGTTCCTGCTGCTCACCCTGGCTCTGGCCGCGCTGCTGCACCGGTACGTCGAGCAACCCATGATGCGTCGGCTCGCGCCGTCGCGCCCGAGCGGCAGGACTCTCCACTCCGGACGGTAAGCTCGGCCGATCATGGAGCAGTCCGTCCTCTACCAGTTCCTGACCGAGGTGCCCCGGGCGGTCGCCATCTGGTCGGTGCTGTTGCTGCTCGCGCTCGGAGTGCTCACCGCCCTGGTCGCCCGGCCGCAGCGGGCCCGGTCGGCCGAGGATGCTCTGCCCGCCCCGGCCGAGGACCCCGCCGTGGCCCCGGCCGAGGATGCCGCCGTCGCCACGACCGCGGACCTGAGCAGGTACGCCGGTGAGGTGGCCGTGGCGGCGGCCGGTGCCGAGCGCAACGCCAGGCGGTGGCGGGACGCCTGGCGGGTGGCGCACGAGGAACTCGGGCGTGCCTGGACCGCGTACGACGAGGCGGAGCGGGCTGCCCGGCGGCTCGCCGCCACGGTGCCGCTCGCCGTGCCGGGTGCTGTGCGGAGCCCGGCCGAGTACGCCGCCCGGGAACGGTGGCTGCACCGCGCCGCGATGCTCGCGCACTGGCGGGGCGAGTTGACGGCCCGGCAGTTAAGCGAGGTCTTCGCTCGGCGGGCCGGCTGGCACCCCCGATGGCACCCGGCCGAGCAGGAGATCGCCCTTGCCCGGCTGCTGCGCGACAGCCGCCTGGCGGCGTACCGGACGGCCGAGGCGCGCGAGCGCGAGGCGTGGCGGGTGGCCGGACTCGCTGCCGAGGCGGCCCGTACGCTCGCCGCCGAGGCGTACGCCGCCGCGGAGCGGCTCCGGCCGGAGCGGCTGCCGGCGCGGCGCCGGGCCGCTCTCGGTCGCCCGGCGGTCATCAGGCGCTGGCGGCCGGCGCGGGTGGGCTGATCGGATGACCGCCCGCTCGGGTGGTCGGACGGACCTCGTCTCGGGTGCCGGTCACCGTGACCCGGATTGGGTGACCCCGGTCACGCCGCCGCAGGAAACGGTCACCGTGCGCGTCGGGGTGGATCGGCTACGTAATCTCCGGGACATTTTGTGCACTCGGTCCGGTTGTCGCCTTTCGGCGTACTCGATTCCCCGAATCCCATTGAGCGACGCCAGTCGCCGAATACCCGAAAATAATCGAGCTGGATCATGTTTGTGCAGGGAATGAGGGGTTGGCGCGCGGTTTGACCGACCAGTAATGTCGCCCCGTCCGGTGCGGTTACCGATCGCAAAAGGCGACGCCGCATCGACCCGCTCAATCGTGATCTCACGAACCGGGGACCCACCGCATTACCTGGGGTGAATCCGCGAGCCTCGGCCCGCGGTAGGGCGATCTTCCCGCCCGAATCCGTCAGCTAACCCGGTCGGCGGCGTCGGAAGGAGTTCCATCCGCGTGCAGCACGTACCGATCCCCCAGTTGTTCCCACGCCTCCACGGCATCGCGGTGTCCGCGTTCGCCGGCTCGCCGACAGCGAGCTGAATACCGGACCCACCGCCACCGCCCGGTGTTCCCGGGCGGATCCCTCGAACGGCCCGTCCGCGTCCGCGTGGTCGTCGGTGTCCCCTGCCGACCCGACCGCCGGTGCCGGTACGGCGTCCGCCCCAGCCCTCGTGGAGGATTCCGTGAAGCACACCGTCAAGCGTCAGCTCCGCCGCCTGGCGACGGAGCGTCCGTACCAGATCGTCGCCGGATCGGCGGCGGCGCTCGTCCTGGCGACCGGCGCGGGTGCCGCGCTCGCCGGCACCGGGGACGCCCCGGTCACCGCCCAGACCACCACCGTCGCCGAGTTGCGCGGCGACGCGGCGGTCTCCCGCAGCGACGCCCGGGTGGCGCAGAGCCCGTCGTCCGTGCCGAGCGAATCGGCTGCGGCAAGTGTCGCCGCCTCGCCGTCGCCCTCGCCGAAGGCCAGCTCGGCCGCGCCGGACCCGGACGTGACAAGTAAGAAGGCCGCACCGAAGCCGCCGGCTAAGAAGGTCCTGGACTACGACTACCAGGCCCAGATCAACGGTTACTACTGCGGCCCGGCCGCCGTGCGTAACGCGCTCAGCGCCGCCGGCGTCGAACGCGACCAGGACACCCTGGCCAGCCAGCTCGGCACCACCTTCGCCGGCACCAACTCGGCCGAGGACACCACCCGGGTACTCAACGCCGTGCTCAAGGGCAGCCCCTACCAGACCAGGTGGATCCGTGGTGGTTCGGCCACCCCGGCTCAGATGGACCAGCTCCAGGCCGACGTCGTGGCCGCGGTCACCGACGGGCGCAGCGTCGTGGTGAACGTGGCCGGCAGCGCCACCGACACCGACGGCCGCTGGCACTCCTTCCCCGGCGGGCACTACATCGCCGTGGTGGGCTACGAGGACGAGGGCCGGATGGTGAAGATCGCCGACTCGGCCGACGCGTCCTACTACTCGTACTGGATGAGCACCATCGACCTGGCCAACTGGGCGGCCACTCGCGGCTACTCGGCCTGACCGACCTGACCGACCTGACCGGGCGCCGGTTCCCCGCTGGGGGGCCGGCGCCCTGTCGTCGTACGCCCTACCGTCCGGCCCCGCCTGCCGCGTCGGCCGCGTCGAGCGCCGGCACGAGCGGCGTCAACGCGGCCCGGACGAGGTCGGGCAGCGACCCGGACGGTACGACGAAACCGGGCATCGACGGTGCCACGTTCGCCGACTCCAACCACTGCCCGAGTGCGACCTTGGCGGCTGCGCCGACACCGGCCGCGAGCACCCGGGCGGTCAGGCGGTCGATGCCCGGGCGGCGCTCGATGATGGCGTCGGCGAGCGGGCCTTCGATCGTGCTGGCCGTGTCGACGTAGCAGGCGCGCAGGGCGGGGCTGGTCGTGATCATCAGCAGCGTCGCGCCGGGCTGGTCGCCCTGGTCGGCGTACTGCCCGACGACGGCGTCGAGCACGGTGTCGGCGAGGCCGATCTCGGCGGGTCGGGAGATGACGGCCGCCGCGACCTGTGCCGTGCGCTCTGCGGTGACCGCCGCGACGATCGCCTGCTCGCGGCTTGCGAAGTAGTTGTTGTACGTCCTCGGCGACACCCCTGCGGCCTCGGCGATGTCGTCGACGCGGACGTTGTCGGGCCCACGTTCCAGGGCCAGCCGCAGCGCCGCTGTCCGGAGCGCCGCTCTGGTCGCCTGCTTCTTCCGTTCCCGCAAGGAGGGGCGGCCTGCTGTCACCCGTTCACCATCGCACAATCTCTGCGTGGCCGCAAACTTGCGTGCGCGCAGAACTGTGCCTAGCGTCATGACGAGCCCCCACTTCGGTGGCGTCCCCGAGGGAGAAGGACCGACAGCCCATGCGAGCCAAGGGCATGACCTACGACACCGGCTTCGTCCGGGACGGCCGCACCTCCGTGCCGCGCTTCGACCCGGAACTGGTCCGGCGAGAGCTGACCATCATCCGCGACGACCTGCACTGCACCGCCGTGCAGCTCGTCGGTGGCGACCCTGAGCGCCTGGAACTGGCCGCCCGGATCGCCGCCGAACTCGGCCTGGAGGTCTGGTTCTCGCCGTACCCGCTGGACCTGTCGGTCGACGAGACCCTCGCGCTTCTCCTCGACTGCGCCGAGCGGGCCGAGCGGCTGCGCGGGACCGGGGCCGAGGTGGTCCTGGTCGCCGGCGTCGAGCTGAGCCTCATGAACCGGGGTTTCGTCGACGGCGACCGGATCGACGACCGCCTCGGCAACCTCTTCGCCGACCCGGCGGGCCGAGCCGAACGGATCGCCGAGGTCCGCTCCCGGCTCGACCGGTTCCTCCGTACCGCCGTGGCGGCGATCCGCGACCGCTTCCACGGAAAGGTCACCTACGCCGCCATCCCGTTCGAGGGCGTGGACTGGGAGCTGTTCGACTTCGTCACCCTCGAACTCATCCGCTCCGCCGAGGTCGCCGACCGGTTCCGGGACGGCGTACGCGAACTCGTCGCCCAGCCCAGACCCGTCGCCGTCACCGGCTTCGGCACCGCGACCTGGCGCGGTGCGGGCGACGTCGCGCCGCGCAGCATGGAGATCATCGAATACGACGCGGTCACCGGCGAACCGGTGCGACTCAACGGGCGGTACGAGCGCGACGAGGCCGGCCAGGCGGCCTACCTGAGTGAGCTGCTTGAGATCTTCGACAGCGAGGGCGTGGACAGCGCCTTCGTGCACCTGTTCGCGCTCTACAGCCTGCCGCACCGCCCCGACGGCGACCCCGCCGACGACCTTGACCTGGCCAGCCTCGGGATCGTCAAGGTCCTCGACGGCCGGGACGGCGACACCTATCCCGGGCTGCCCTGGGAGCCCAAGGCCGCCTTCGCCGCGGTCGCCGACCGCTACCGCGCCTGACGGCGGGCCAGCAGCCGGGCCGCCGTCAGCGGCAGCAGATGCAGTACGCCGACGAGCAGCAGCACCAGCACGGCGACCTGGCCCACGGCGAGCCCCTCCACCGCCAGGATCAGCGCCGCGCAGCCGCCGGTGACCAGTGCGTGCCGCACCAGCCGCAGCGTGGTCCGTCGAGTCGACTGCGGCGCGTCCGGCTCGGCGACCTCCGGCGGCCGGGACGTGACCATCGCCGCGATCGCGATCAGGCCGGCGACCTGCACCGCCCAGCGGGCGGTGGTCCCGATGCCGGCCCCGTCGGTCACCGCTGGTGCGACGGCGGTGGTGGCGGCGAACACCACGAAGGCCGGCAGCCCGGTGAAGAGGAACGCCAGAATCCCGGCCCGCGCCACCCGCTGACCCAGGCTGATCTCCGGTTGGACCTGCTGTTCGAGGTTGACGCGAACCTCGTCGGGGGCCCACACCAGCTTTCGGGCCGGCGGCGGGTCGGGCGTGGGTTGCGACATGCCCGCGAGTCTAAAGTGGATTGGGCGGCGGCGGGGACGCGCCCGACAACCGGCCTCAGGTGGTGGGGGATAGCGGGGCGGTGCTGGCGGCGCGCGGCGTGGGCGGGGCCCAGGCCGGGTCCAGCTCGCGCCGGGCGGCGGTCAGGAACGCCTCGGCGTACGACTCGACGGGGAAGTCACCGAGGTAGCGGCGGCGGGTCGTCCAGCGGGCCGTCGCCAGCGGGTCGGTGTCGAGCAGCCCGGTCAGCACCTCGTCCAGGTTCGTCAGGTCCCGACGCAGCACGTAGCCGGAGGCGGCCAGCGGGAACCGCTCGGTGAACCGGTCGCCGTCCGCGCCCGTGTCGGTGACCGCGTACGGCTTGCCCGAGTAGAGCCAGTCGGAGACCACCCCGGAGACGTCGGAGACCAGGGCGTCGGCGCGGTTCACCGACTCGGCCAGGGGCAGCCGGCTGGCCGCGGCACCGAACAGGTGCTGCCGGCCGGTGCGGGACCGGTCGGCGGCGAGCAGGTCGTGCAGCCGCGCCAGGTAGCGGGCCGAGCCCGGATTCTGCGTGGTGTAGGGGTGCGCCCGCAGGATCACCGTGGCGCCCCGGTCGAGCAGCCGCCGCAGCAGCGGCTCGGCCATCGGCAGCGAGCAGTAGTCGGCGTCGGCGTGGTGCCCGGTCCAGGTGGGGGTGTAGAGCACCGTCGGGTTCGGCAGGCCGGTGGCCGGCTCGGTGCGTACCTCGATCGTCTCGACCTGCGGACGGCCGACCACGACGAACTTCTCCGCCGGGATCTCCACCCCGGCCCGGGCGTACCGGTCGATGGCCGCCTCGCCGGCCACGAAGATCCGGTCGAAGATCCCCGACACCGGGTTGGCGCTGGACGCCTTGTCGCTGTCGCCGTGGTGCAGCTGGACGTGGGTGAGCTGGGTGAAGCGCAGGCAGTGGCTGTTCTTCGCGCCGTGGTTGACATAGAACGCCACCCGCAGGCTGGGCACCAGCACCTCGTCCATGCTGCGCAGGGTGGGGCAGTAGAGCACCGGGGCGGTGGTGGCCGCCGCGATCGCGGCCAGCGACTCCGGCTCGCGCACCATCACCACGAACGGCCGGCCGATCCGCGCCAGGTACGGCAGCCACATGGTGACCTGGTACTCCGAGCCGGGCGGTGCGGAGAAGTGCAGCACGAACTCCGGCTGGTGCCGGCGCAGCGCCCGGGTGACCGGCGAGCCACCGGTGGCCGGCCGGAACCGCCGCCGGGCCAGGTCGAGCGCGACCGCGCCGGCGACGGCACCCACCAGCAGCACCGCCACCAGCGCGAGTACCGCGGGCAGCGCCGCCAGGGCGGCCAGCGCCAGGACCGCGAGCAGGCCGGCCAGGACGTCGCCGAGACCGGCGGCGACCTGCGGTACCCAGGTGCGTACCGGCAGGTTGGCGGCGCGGATCTCCAGGTTGCCGGCGTCCCGCAGCGGGCCGGCCAACAACAGCAGCCCCAGCAGCACCAGGGCGGCGGCGGCCAGGGCCGGATCGAAACCGGAGTCGAGCTGCCGGGCGTAGCCGACCAGGACCCCGGCCGCGATCAGCGTGGTCTCCGCGACGCTGTCGGCACCGGGACGGACCCGGCGCTCCCAGACGGTGGCCGCGAGCGCGGCGACCGCCAGGCCGAGCCCCCAGGCGGTCGCGTCGGTGAGCGCGACCACGCCGAACGCCAGCACCGCCCCGCCGGTGGCCAGGCCCCGGGCGGCCAACTTCGTGACCAGGTCACCACGCATCTCGGTGTCGCCTTCGCGCTACGTTGCCGGCCGGTCAGCCGACGGGTGCGGTGTCGATCGGCCGGTCGGCCTGGGCGGGCGCCGGCACGGCGAGCGGCGCGGCCTCGCCGGGCGGCCGGCGGACGTCGATCACCTGGCCGGTGAGGTCCGAGATCAGTACGTCCAGCGAGGCCTGGGCAACGGTCTCGGCGGCGAGCAGGGTGTGCTCGGGCTCCTCGCCGAACGCCTTGGTCCGCATCGGGGTGGCGGTCCGCTCCGGGTTGATGATGTTCACCCGGACGCCCTGCTCCGCCCACTCGTCCGACAGCGCCTGGGTGAGGTTCACCAGAGCCGCCTTGGTCGCCGAGTAGAGCGCATAGTCGGCCCGGCCCCGGGTGTACGAGCTGGAGGTGTAGAGCAGCAGTTGGCCCTTGGTGTGCTGGAGGTACGGCAGGGCCTGCCGGGCGACGGTCACCGGGCCGACGAAGTTGACCTGGAGCACCCGGTCGATGGTGTCCTGGTCCATCTCGGCCAGCGCGCCCTTCTCCAGGATGCCGGCGGTGACCACCACGTGGTCGATGCGGCCGGTGGCCTCGAAGGCGCTCTTCAGCGCCGCCTCGACGTCCTCGGGCCGCTCCACGTGCGTGCCGGTGCTGGAGCGGCTGAACGGGAAGACCTGGGCGCCGTGCCGGCGGGCCAGCTCGGTCAGGTCGTGGCCGATGCCGTAGCTGCCGCCGAAGACGACGATCGTCCGGCCGGCGACCTCCTCGCTGTAGGCACGCGTATCGGCCAGCCGGGGCACCTTGGCGGCGGCCAGCTGGAACAGTTTGTCGGCCAGGTGTACGTCGACGGGGTGGGTGACCTTGATGTTCTCGTCCGAGCCGTCGATCACCTTGATCGGGGTCTCGGGCAGGTAGCGCAGCACCACACCGCAGTCGTCGGTGGCGGCGAAGTTCGGGTCGCCCTCGGCCCGGCGGTACGCCTCCCGGATGGTCCCCGAGCGGAAGGCCTGCGGGGTCTGGCCCCGGCGCAGCGTGGCCCGGACCGGGATGTCGGTGATGCACTCGTTCTCGTCGACCTGGATGATCGTGTCGGCCGACGGGATGGCCACGTCGACCGCCGAGTAGGTCCAGAGGGCGTTCACGCACTCCCGCACGATCCGGCCGCTGAGCAGCGGTCGTACCGCGTCGTGGAAGAGGATGTTGCAGTCCGCCTCGCCGACCGCGTCGAGGGCGATGCGGGTGGTGGCGTTGCGGGTGTCACCGCCCTCGATGACCTTGGTGACCTTGCGGAAGCCGGCCTTGTCGACGATCCGTCGCGCCTCGCCGACGTGGCCGCTGGCCATCAGCACGATGATCTCGTCGATCTCCGGCGTGGCCTCGAAGACGGCAAGCGTGTGCTCGATGATCGGCTTACCGGCGATCTTCAGGAGCTGCTTGGGAATGCCGAGGCCCAGTCGGGTGCCGGTGCCGCCGGCCAGCACCACGGCCACCGTCCGGGAGGGTCGCCACGGCGCCGGGTTCTCCCGCCGGGTGCCCGGTTCGGTGGTCAGGTCCTGCGTCATTGCCGGTCCTCGCTCTCGGGGATATCGCTCGCGGTGATGGTGCCAGGAAGGGTGCGCCGAGGTGGCGACGGGATGAACAGTAACGCGCGGACCGCGTCGCCCCCACGAGGGCGACGCGGCGCGGGCGGCCTCCGGTCGCGGCCCGGGTGGCCGCGACCGGCACTACTTGCCGTTGGTGAATGCTTCGTAGGCGCGAATTACCTCATCGGTCGGGCCGTCCATCCGGATTTCGCCCGACTCCAGCCAGATTGTCCGTTCGCACGTGTCCCGCACCGAGGAGAGCTGGTGGCTCACCAGGAAAACGGTGCCGGCGCTCTCCCGTAGCTCCCGGACCCGCTTCTCGCTGCGCTTGCGGAACTTCTTGTCGCCGGTGGCGAGGGCCTCGTCGATCAGCAGCACGTCGTGCTGCTTGGCCGCGGCGATGGAGAACCGCAGCCGGGCCGACATGCCGGAGGAGTAGGTACGCATCGGCAGCGAGGCGAAGTCGCCGCGCTGGTTGATGCCGGAGAACTCGATGATCTCCGGCAGCTTGCGCTGCACCTCCACCGGGTGCATGCCCATGGCCAGGCAGCCGAGCGTGACGTTGCGCTCGCCGGGCAGGTCGTTCAGGAGTGCGGCGTTCACCCCGAGCAGCGAGGGTTGGCCCTGCGTGTAGACCGCGCCGCGCTCCACCGGCAGCAGCCCGGCGATGGCCCGCAACAGGGTCGACTTGCCGGAGCCGTTGGTGCCGATCAACCCGATCGCCTCACCCCGGTACGCGGTGAAGCTGACCCCGCGCACCGCGTGCACCTGCCGGACGTTCGGCGCGGAGGCACGGGTAAGCAGCCGCTTGAAGGCGGTCGCCCCACTGGTGCTGCCGCCGCGCCGCCGGTGCACCCGGTAGACGACGTGCGCGTCGTCCACCACGACGGTGGGGATCCGCTCCTGGATCCGGGGCAGGGTCACCGTCACATCATTGGACATCGCGACCTGATCAACCACGGCCGTACTCCTGTTCGCCGCGCCAGAAGTAGAGGAAGCCACCGATGCCCATGACCAGCGCCCAACCGAGCGCGATCAGCCAGGCCTGCGGCAGGGATTCGTTGAGCAATGGGGTGCTCTCCAGCAGCGAGACCCGGGCCAGCTCGATGTAGACCAGCAGGGGGTTGAACTGGAGCACCGTGGTGGCCCACTCGGGCAGGTTCCGGGCGAACAGCTCGACGCTGTAGAGCACGCCGGAGCCGTACATCCAGGCCCGCAGGATGAAGGGCATTACCTGCTTCAGGTCGGTGGCCTTGGAGCCCAGCCGCGCCACCGTCATGGTCAGCCCGGCGGTGAAGATCGCCTGGAGCAGGACGGCCGGCACCAGCATCAGCCACATCAGGGTGATCGGCTCTCCGGTGGCCAGCACGATCACGAGCAGGACCAGGATCGAGCCGAGCAGCTGCTGGAGCTGGGTGGTGGTGATGGCCAGCGGCAGGCAGGCCCGGGGGAAGTGCAGCGCCCGGATCAGGCCGAGCTGGCCGCTGATCGCCTTGGTGCCGTTCTGCACGCTGGTCTGGGTGAAGTTGAAGATGAACACGCCGGTGGTGAGGTAGGCGAGGAAGTTGTCCACGCCCCGGCTCTGTTCGAGGACCAGACCGAAGATCAGGTAGTAGACCGCCGCGTTGGTCAGCGGGGTGAGCACCTGCCAGAGCTGCCCGAGCCGAGCGTTGCTGAACGAAGCGCTCAGCTTGGCGCTGGCGTACGCGTTGATGAAGTGCCGGTACTGCCAGAGCTGGCGGGCGTAACGGCTGAGCGAGGGTCGCTCGCCAGCTACCCGCAGCCCGTGCCGGGCGGCCAGCTGGGCCGGGGTGAGGCCGGATTCGGGGTCGGCCAGCGCGTTGGCCATGGGGAAGGGCGCTCCGATCTATCGAGCCGGGCGGGAAGTTCGCGACGTGGAATCTAGCGTGGCCCGTGCGTGGAGCGCCGCCCCCGTCGCTGCGTGGACAGTAGTCCGAAACACGTCGGGACGCAACCGTAGCGTCGTTGCGGTACATTGTCGCACGTGAAGACCGACAAGAGGCGGGCGCCGGCCGGTGCCGCGGTGCTCCGTGACGAGATCACCACGGCGATCCGCCGCGCGGTCACCAAGGAACTGGCGGAAGTAGGTTACGGCCGCCTCTCGATCGAGGCGGTGGCGCGTCGGGCCGGGGTGAGCAAGACCGCCGTCTATCGCCGTTGGCGATCCAAGCTCGAACTGGTGCTGGACGTGGTCTCGGCCGTCGCGCGCCGCAAGCTGCCACTGCTGGACACCGGGACCCTCGACGGCGACGTGCGGCTGCTGCTGCTCGTCGTGACCGGGGCGTTGGGTCACCCGCTGGCCTCGCAGATCATCCCCGACCTGCTTGCCGAGGCGGCACGCAACCCGCAGATCGCCGGCACGCTGCAAGGTGCGTTGAACGACTATCAGGACCGGATCGGCAAGATCGTGATCGGTCGGGCGGTCGAGCGGGGAGAACTGCCCGCCGGTGCCGACCCACGGGTCGCCGCCGACCTGATCGTCGGGCCGGTCTACTGGCGGCTGGCCATCGCCCGGGTGCCGCTGGAGCCGACCGAACTCGCCCGGATGGCGGACGCCGCGGTAGCCGCTCTCCGGGTGGCCTGTGCCGACCCGGGCGACGAGCCACAAGCTTGAGTCGGCCGGACCACCGGCCCTGAGCTGCCCGGACGGCCGAGCCTCGGAGCGACCGCGAGTTGCCCGGGCGACCGGGTGCCGAACTGGCGGTGAAATCCCGACCAACGCACATGAGCGCCGGTCTCGTCTTCCGCTTCCAACCGACTAGTATCGCACCCCGACACCCTACGAAACAGTCTTGCGACACAGGAGGATCTTTATGGCTGGGCAGCACCCGGACTTCATACCGCCAGCCCGGCCGATCATCGGCGAAGCCGAGATCGAAGCGGCTGTGCGGGTGCTGCGTAGCGGCAAGGTCGTGCAGGGGCCCGAGGTGGCGGCGTTCGAGGAGGAGTTCGGCGAGCTGGTCGCCGGGCGACACTGCGTCGCCGTGAACTCCGGCACCTCCGCCCTCCAGTTGACCCTGCTGGCGCTCGGCTTCGGCCCGGGTGACGAGGTCATCGTGCCGTCGTTCTCCTTCGCCGCCAGCGCCAACGCGGTGCGGCTGGTCGGTGCCGAGCCGATCTTCGTGGACATCGAGCCGGCCAGCTTCTGCGTCGACCCGGAGGCGGTCGCCGCCGCGGTCACCCCGCGGACCGTCGCCATCATGCCGGTGCACCTGTACGGCCACCCGGCCGCGATGGACCAGATCATGGCGGTGGCGCAGCGGCACGGCCTGGCCGTCGTCGAGGACGCCGCCCAGGCGCACGGCGCCAGCCTGCACGGCACCCCGGTCGGCGCGTTCGGCACCGCCGGTTGCTTCAGCTTCTACCCGACCAAGAACATGCACTCCCTGGAGGGCGGCATGATCAGCACCGCGGACGCCGGGCTCGCCCGCACCCTGCGGCTGCTGCGCAACCAGGGCATGGAGCAGCGGTACGCCAACGAGATCGTCGGGGCCAACATGCGGATGACCGACGTCGCCGCGGCGATCGGCCGTGTGCAGCTCACCCAGCTCGCCGAGTGGACCGAGCAGCGCCGGGCCAACGCCAAGTACCTCGACTCGAAGATCACCGGCATGGTCACCCCGCCGGTCGCCGACGCCGCCCGGCACGTGTACCACCAGTACACCGTCCGGGTCCGGGGCAACCGGGACGCGGCCCAGGCGCGCCTCACCGAGCTGGGCATCGGCAACGCGGTCTACTACCCGACCCCGATCCACCGGCTCAAGCCGTACCTGGACAAGGAGGGCCAGCCCGGCCCGTGGGAGCTGCCGGAGACCGAGCGGGCCGCCGCCGAAGTGATCTCGCTGCCGGTGCACCCCTCGCTCAGCCCCGCCGACCTCGAGCGGATCGCCGAGGCCGCCAACCTGGCCGGTGGTGCCCGATGAGCGCGCGACAGGGTGGCAAGCTGCGCGCCGGCCTGATCGGCCTGGGCGCGATGGGTCGCAACCACGCCCGGGTGCTCTCCGGTCTGGACGGTGTCGAGCTGGTCGGGATCGTCGACCCGATCGGTGACACCACCGGCCTGCTCCGGGCACCGGTCCTGCCCGACCTGAGCGAGCTGCTGGCGCTGGACATCGACTACGCCGTGGTCGCCTGCCCGACCGCGCTGCACGAGCAGGTCGGGCTGGAACTCGCCGCCCACGGGGTGTCGGCGCTTATCGAGAAGCCGCTCGCGCAGTCCGTCGAGGCGGCCACCCGACTCGTCGAGGCGTTCGAGAGCCGCGGGCTGGTGGCCGGGGTCGGCCACATCGAGCGGTACAACCCCGCCCTTCAGAACCTGCGGACCCGCCTGGAGGCGGGCGAGCTGGGCGAGGTCTACCAGGTGGTGACCCGGAGGCAGGGCCCGTTCCCGCACCGGATCGCCGACGTCGGCGTGGTGATGGACCTGGCCACTCACGACATCGACCTGACCAGCTGGGTGACCGGCCAGGAGTACGCCTCGGTGTCGGCCCGGACGGTCTCCCGCAGCGGCCGGCTGCACGAGGACATGGTGGCGGCCGTCGGTGTGCTCTCCGGCGGCACCATGGTCAACCACCTGGTCAACTGGCTCAGCCCGCTCAAGGAGCGGTCCACTGTGATCACCGGTGACCGCGGCTGCTTCGTCGCCGACACGCTCACCGCCGACCTGACCTTCTACGCCAACGGCGCCGTCGGCACCGAGTGGGAGGCGTTGCGGGCCTTCCGCGGCGTGGCCGAGGGCGACATGATCCGCTACGCCATTCCCAAGCGGGAACCGCTACTTGTCGAACATGAGCGCTTCCGGGACGCCGTGGAGGGCAAGGAAAGCGATATCGTCACCCTGCGACAGGGCCTGCGTACTGTCGAGGTGGCCGGGATGGTGCTGCGCTCGGCCTCCGACGGCAGCACGATCACCTTCGAGGTACCGCACGCTGCTCCGGCCGAGAACGTCCCGACCCACTGACCGGGTAGCCGCGGCTCGCCTCTGCCACGGCCGTGCACCTTCCCGACCCGCACCCCATCACGAAGGACCGCGTATGCCATCGCACTCCCGCCCGCCGAGACTGGTAGTCCTCGTGACGAACGGCATTACCGGCGACTCCCGGGTCCAGAAGACCGCGATCGCCGCCGCTCGCGACGGCTGGGACGTCATCCTGATGGGCCGCAGCTCGACGAAGAAGGGCAAGGAACTCGAGCGTTCGACGATGGGCCCGATCGAGGTGATCCGGGTGCCCGTGTCGACGGTGCTGTCCCGTTCGCACGCTGACCGGCATCGGGTACGCCGGGCGCTGACCCAGTTCCGGATCCCCGACAAGTCGGCGCTGAACCGCTACCGGGCCCGGCACCAGGCGTGGCTGCGCATGCAGACCGGCAAGGACAACCCGCCGCCGAGAGCCTGGATCAAGGCACACGAGGCCCTGCACGAGCTGCGGGTCAGGGCCTGGGGCTGGGAGCAGTTCCACGGCAGCAAGCCGGGCCCGCCCACCGGTGACTGGCGGACCGACTGGCCGCTCCTGCTCGACATCGACCTGGCCTTCGGGCCGGTGCTCGAGGAGTTGGAGCCGGACGTCATCCACGCCAACGACATCAACACCATCCCCACCGCGGCGATGAGCGCGGCGCGGCTGCTCGCTCGCGGCAAGAAGTGTGTCTGGCTCTACGACGCCCACGAGTACGTCCAGGGCGTGGAGTGGCCCAAGCCGCAGCAGGCCAGCGGCGTCAAGGCCGCCGAGGAGGAGTTCATCGGCCGGGCCGACGCGGTGGTCACGGTCTCCGACCAGATCGCCGACCTGCTCCGCACCAACTACAAGCTGCCGACGACTCCGCTCGTGGTCGGCAACTCCCCGGTTCGGGAGGGCATCCGCAGCGGCAACGTCGAGGCGTCCGTTCGGGCCCGTGCCGGCCTCGCCGAGGGCGTGCCGCTGATGGTCTACGCCGGCTGGATCGGCCCGGAGCGGGGCCTGGACACGGTCATCGGCGGCCTTCCCGAGTTGCCCGAGCACCACCTGGCTCTGGTCACCGGGCGACAGACCGCGCTGCTGGAGGAGCTGCTGACCAAGGCGGAGACGCTCGGCGTACGCGACCGGGTGCACCTGCTGCCCTATGTGCCGCCGTACGAGGTGGCCGACTACCTCAGCTCGGCCGACCTGGGACTGATCCCGTTCCAGCGGACGCCGAACTGCGAACTCTCCCTGCCGACCAAGGTCTCCGAGTACGTGCACGCGGGGCTGCCCCTGGTCACCAGCGACGTGCGGGTGGTCAGCGCGTACGTCAGGCAGCACGACATCGGCGAGGTGTTCACCTCCGGTGACGTGGCCAGCTTCGTGGCCGCGGTCAGCCGGGCCACCGCCCGCCGGCAGGAGCTGAGCGCGAACATCGGCGAGCCCATCCTGGACGACCTCTCCTGGGAGCGGCAGAGCAGCAAGCTGCTCCAGCTCTACCGGGACATCTCCGGTCTCGCGCCGGCCACCCCCCGCACGGACGTCCCGTGGTCGGTGCAGGAGCGTCCGGCGGGGGTGGTGACCGGCCAGGCCGTCGCACGGCGGGAGCTGCCGGACTGGAAGCCACTCTCCGACACCCCGGTCCGGCTCGGCATCGGCCCGGCGAACTACGCCGGACAGGCCGCGGGGTTCGCCAAGGCGATCAGCCGCGACAACCCGGACGTGTCGATCGAGGTGGTGATGAACAAGCCGCCGGCATCCTTCAACTACCCGGCGGACATCTACCTCGACGCGTCCCGGCAGCGGGAACTCGACTACCAGCTTGAGCAGGTCAAGCGGGTGCTCAGCTCCTACACGCACGTGCTGGCGGACGCCTTCCTGCCGCTGTTCGGGCACCTCAACGGCGACAACATCGGGGGCGACCTGCCGGCGTTGCTGCGGGCCGGCATCAAGGTGGCGCTGCTGGCGCACGGCAGCGAGATCCGCCACCCCGACCGGCACCTGGAGCGGCACCGCTTCTCGCTCTTCGCGGACGCGCCGGAAGGCTTCGTGGACAAGCTGCGGGAGAAGGCGGAACGCAACCGGCGGGTGGCCGAGGAATCCGGTCTACCGGCCTTCGTGACCACGCCGGACCTGTTGGTGGACCTGCCCTGGGCCACCTGGGCGCCGCTCGTGGTGGATGTCGATGCCTGGGCGTGTGACCGGCCGGTGATGGAGCGGAGCCGCCCGCTGGTGCTGCACGCGCCCTCCAAGCGGTGGACCAAGGGCACCGACCGGATCCTGCCGATCGTGCAGGCGCTGCACGACCGGGGCGTCATCGAGCTGCGCCTTGCCGAGGGCGTCACGTGGTCCGAGATGCGCAGCCTCGTCCAGAGCTGCGACATCGTGCTGGACCAGTTCACCAGCGGCAGCTTCGGCACCTTCTCGGTGGAGGCGATGGCCGCCGGCAAGCCGGTGGTGGCGTACCTGTCCGATCAGGTCATCACGACCGTCGGCGAGGACCTGCCCATTGTCAACGCGAACCCGAGCAACCTGGGCGAGGTGCTGGAATCGCTGCTCGACGACCGGGAGGCGACCGTCAAGATCGCACTGGCCTCCGCCGAGTACGCCCGGAGGTACCACGACGGCACCTGGACGGCCAGTCAGCTCGCCCCGTTCCTCAAGAGCTGACCTGCCCCACCCGGCATGACGATGCCCGACACCCGTGACGCCGAGCCGGTCCCCGCCGGGGTCGCCGGGGCGACGGAGGACACCTCCGCCCCGGCGACGGGCACCGGGCCGGCGGCCAGTGCCCGCCTCGGTGCCACCCGGCGCTGGCCGGTCGACGCGCTGGTCGCCCTGGTCTTCCTTGCCGGCGCTTTCTGGGTCACCGGGCGCGGGTGGCTCGATCCGCATGGTCGCCTGCTCGGCAGCCGCCCGAACGACCAGGGCTTCAACGAGTGGATGCTGGCGTACGCGGCACATGCCGTCAGCCATCTGGAGAACCCCTTCTTCACCACGCTCCAGAACGCCCCGGACGGGGTGAACCTGATGGCAAACGTCGGGATGCAGCTGCCCGGGCTGGTGCTCAGCCCGGTCACCCTGCTCTTCGGCGCGCCGGTGGCCTACCTGCTGCTCATCACCCTGAACCTGGCCGGCACCGGTTACGCCTGGTACCACGTGCTCTCCCGGCACCTGGTCAGCTCCCGGGTGGCGGCCTTCCTGGGCGGCCTGTTCTGCGCGTTCGCCCCGGCGCTCGTGTCGCACAGCAACGGTCACCCGCACATCACGGCACAGTGGCTGGTGCCGTTCATCGTCTGGCGGGTGGTCGTGCTCTGCCGGGGCGGCCACGTGGTCCGCGACGGCCTGGTGCTGGGCGCGCTGGTGACCGCGCAGTTCTTCGTCAGTCTGGAGATCCTCTTCCTCACCGCGCTCGGCTGCCTGCTGCTGGTCCTGGCGTATCTCGCCGTCCGGCCCCGGAACGCGCTGCGACGCTGGCGTCCGCTGCTGTCGGGCCTGGCGATCGCCGCCGCCCTGGTGGCGGTGGTGGCCGCGTATCCGCTCTGGATGCACTTCGCCGGCCCGCAGCACCGGGTCGGCCACCCGGGCACCCCGGACATGTACGCCCTGAAACTCGGCTCGTACCTCCGGTTCGCCACCCAGTCGATCGCCGGCGGCCCGACCAGCGCGGTGGGCTGGGCACCGAACACCACGGAGCAGGCGAGCTTCTACGGCTGGCCGATGCTGGTGCTCGCGTTCGGCGCGCTCTGTTGGCTGCGGCGCGAGGTGGTCGCGTGGGTGCTCGGGATCGTCGGCCTGACGACGGCGCTGCTGGCGATCGGCACAACCTGGACCGTCGGCACCCACCGAACGGGCGTGCCGGCACCGTTCGCGCTCGTGCAGCACCTGCCGGTGTTCGACGCCCTGGTGGTGGCGAGGTTCGCCCTGATCACCACCGTGGCGCTCGGCGTGTTCCTGGCGGTGGCCGCGGATCGACTCGCCGCCGCCCGCCGGCAGGAGCCAGGTGGTCGGCTCGCGTTCGGGGTGGGCGCGGTGGCCGTGGCCGCCGCGCTCCTACCCATCCTGCCGGTGCCCCTGCCGGCGCAGGGCCGGGTGCCGGTGCCGGACTTCGTCACCAGCGGCGCCTGGCGCGATCACGTGGCGCCGGGCCGTACTTTGGTGCCGGTGCCGGTCGCCCAGATGACCTCGGTCTACTGGGGTTCCGCCGCGCTGGCCGGCTTCGCCGTGCCCGAGGGCTACTTTCTCGGGCCGGTCTCCGCGACCGATCCCACCGGCCGCTGGGGAGTGGATCCACAGCCGACGGCAGCCCTGCTCACCGCCGTGTCGAAGGGCGAGCGGGACAGCACGATCGGCCCCGGCGAGATCACGCAGGCGCGGGCCGATGCCCGCTACTGGAAGGCCGACGCGGTGGTGCTCCCCGACCGGGGAGCCCGGCGGCACGACGCGCTGAAGACCGTTCTCGACGCCCTGTACGGCCCAGGGCGGCGAATCGACGATGTCTGGCTCTGGGACGTCCGCCCGTTCACCTGACGACCACCCGCTCGCCTCCGGTCACCCGCGGTCAGGGCGACCATTTCCATACCAGCAGCAGGTAACCACCGAAGTAGGCGGCGAAGGCGGTCATGGTCACCAGCACGGTGATCGCCCGGGACCAGCCCGCCCAGGCCAGCGCCACGGCCGCCGGCAGCAGCAGCGGGAAGGCCGGCAGCAGGAACCGGGCCTTGGCGTGGTGGTAGCCGGCCGCGCCCAGCGTGGTGACCAGCAACAGCCCGCTGTACAGCAGCAGTTGCCACGGCTGCCGGTCGAGCAGGCTCAGCACGAAGAACATCAGTGCCAGCAGGATCACCACGGTCACCACGAACAGCGGTGGAATCGTCGGGTCCGCCAGTACCTCCCGGCTGCGGCGCAGGGTTTCGGCGCCGAAGTCGAAGGTGCTGTCCCAGCCGGCCGACTGGATGTGGAACCAGCCGTCCGGCCGGCCGACCTCGCTGCCCACCCAGGCCAGATACCCGAGCCAACCGGCGGGGGCGAGCAGCGCGGCGGCCCAGGGGCGCCAGCCGTCGCGGCGTCGGACGATCGCCGTCAGCGCGGCGAGACCCACCACCGGGATCAACGAGCAGGCGGTCGGCCGGGTCAGGCCGGCGAAGAGGCAGAGCACGCCGGCGGTGAGCCAGCGGCCGCGCAGCAGGGCGTAGAGCGTCCAGGCGGCGAGGGCGGTGAACAGGGTCTCGCTGTACGCCATCGACTGGACGACGGCGTGTGGCAGGGCGGCCCAGAGCGCGGCGAGCAGCACACCGGTGCGCTGGTTGTACAGGTGGGCGCCGATCGCGAAGAGCGCCCATGCGGTGGCCAGGCCGGCCAGCCAGGCCACGACGAGCGCCGACTCCCGGGTGCTCAGCGGCAGGATCCGGTCCAGCGCGGCGACGAGCCCGGGGTAGAGCGGGAAGAACGCCAGGTCGCTCTGCAACTCCGCGAACCCGTCGTAGCCCTCCTGGGCGATCTTGAGGTATCGGATCCCGTCGGAACTGGCCAGGCGCGCGCCGGGGGAGCGGTCGGTGCTCTGGGCCCAGACGTATACGGTCACCACCCCGACCAGGCGGATCACCGCGTAGGCGGTAAGCGCGGGGAGGGCCTGACGGGCGGCCGCACCTGATCGTCGGAGTTTGTCGAACCGGCTCGGCCGGTGGCTCGCCGACGGCGGAGCCGGTGCCGGTCCGTTCGGGTCATCGGTCCTCACCACGTTCATCGTGCGATCCCCATACGCGCGCTGAGCTGGAATGATCGGACGACACGCGCGGGCACCGGCGGGGCGGCACTGCACCAACCGGACGCGGCCATCGGTAGGTGAACCGGATGGAGAGTATCAATCGACGCGGCCGGTCGCGGACCACCGGCAGCGGGCATTTCCGACCGGAACTCTTGTCGTAGACTCGCTCGGGTCCACAGGCGCAGAAGGCTGTCCGAAGACGGGCAGGGCGGGATGCTGCGGGCCCACGCACGGTTGACTTCGTTGGGGCGGGCACCAGGTGCTCGCCGATCCGGCGCGCTACGCGCCGCGTACGACCGGCCCGGTCCCCGGGCCGGCTGGACCTGGGAGGCGCAGGCGCAGGTGCTCGACGACAATTACTTTCGGCTGCGCCCGGCGCGGCTCCGGCCGGCCGCGCTGACGGCGGACCCGGCCCCGACCTCGACGGGGGTGGGCGGATGATCGCGCCAGACGTGACGGTGGTGGTCGCCGTCTACAACACCATGCCCTACCTGACCTCATGCCTCGAGTCGTTGGTGGGGCAGAGCATCGGCCTGGAGCGGCTGGAGGTGGTCGCGGTCGACGACGGTTCGACTGACGGCAGCGGCGAAGAACTGGACCGCTTCGCCAAGCGGTACCCGGGCACGGTCACCGTGCTGCACCAGCCCAACTCGGGCGGTCCGGCGGCACCGAGCAACCGCGCCCTGGACGTCGCCCGGGGTCGCTACGTCTTCTTCATCGGCTCCGACGACCACCTGGGTCCGGAGGCGTTGGAGCGGCTGGTGGACGCGGCCGACCGGTGGGGCTCGGACGTGGTGCTCGGCCGGATGGTCGGCACCAACAAGCGCTACGTGCACCAGGCCATCTATGCCAGCACGGAGGAGAGCGTCGACCTGTTCGACAGCGAGCTGCCCTGGTCGCTGTCGAACACCAAGCTGTTCCGGCGGGATCTGATCGAGCGGCACGGCCTGCGGTTCCGCGAGGACATGGCGATGGGCAGCGACCAGCCCTTCACCCTGGAGGCCTGCGTCCGCGCCGGAAAGATCTCGGTGCTCGCCGACTACGTCTACTACTACGCCGTCAAACGGGACAACGCGCAGAACATCACCTACGCCAGCCGGTTCGCTGAGCGGCTGCGCTGCGCCGAGGAGCTGATCGGCTTCGCGGCCGGGCTGATCGAGCCCGGCCCCAAGCGGGACGCGGTCCTGCTGCGGAACTTCAGCTGGGAGGTGGCCAAGCTACTCAAGGCCGACTTCCTCGACCTCGATCCGTCGATGCAGGAGGAGGTCCATCAGCGGATCCGCGAGCTGGCCCAGAGCTACCTGACCGACGCCATCATCGCCCGGCTCGCCGCCGACGTACGGCTGCGCCTGCTGCTCGCCCGCGACGGTGGCCTGGGCCGGCTCCGGGAGCTGATCCGCCAGCAGGGCGACAAGCTGCTGCCGGCGGTGACCGTCGTCGGTGACCGCTGCTACGCCCACTACGCCGGCTTCCGCGACCCGGAGCTGGGTTTCCCCGACGAGTGGTACGACGTGACCGAGCGGGCCGCCAAGCTCTCGGTCAAGCTCACCGCGACGGAGGCGGCCTGGGGCCGCGACGCCGGGGCGCGGACCCTCGTGCTCACCGCGCAGAGCCGTTGGGCGCAGCTGACCGCCGAGGCGCTGCGGGTCGAGGCCGGCGGCGTGGCGGCCGTCGTGTCGTCGCGTCCGGGTGGACCGGGTACCGTCGTTGCGGCGGAGTTCCCAGTCGATCAACTGCTCGCGGCCGTTCCCTCCGGTGAGAAACGATGGCAGACCAAGATCAATGTTGTTGCGCTGGGCGGTGCCGCCTCGGCGACACTGCGGGCGGAGCGGCGCCTCGCCGGGCCGCGCCGGCTGGCGTGGCGCGGATCGCGGTGCTTCCTGGTCACACCGAGCACGGACCGCAAGGGCCAGGTGCTCGTGACGATCACGCCGATCACGCCCCGCCGGATCATTGCCCGTCTGGCCCGCATACGGCCCTCAGCAGGAAAGTAGTTCCATGAACATCTGCGTCGTCGCCCTCGGGAAGATCGGCCTGCCACTGGCCGTGCAGTTCGCCTCGAAGGGACACCGGGTGATCGGCGCGGACGTCTCCGAGCGGGTCGTCCAGCTGGTCAACGACGGGGCCGTGCCCTTCCCGGGCGAGACGGACCTGGACGTCAAGCTGAAGGAGGCGGTGGCCGCCGGGCTGCTCTCGGCCACCACCGACACCACCGCCGCGGTGGCCGAGTCCCAGGCGGTCGTCGTGGTCGTGCCGCTCTTCGTGGACGCCCAGGGCGTACCGGACTTCGGCTGGATGGACGACGCGACCCGGGCGATCGCCGCCGGCCTCAGGCCGGGCACCCTGGTCAGCTACGAGACCACCCTGCCGGTCGGCACCACCCGCAACCGTTGGGCGCCGATGCTCCAGGAGGGCTCCGGGCTCACCGCCGGCCGGGACTTCCACCTGGTCTTCAGCCCGGAGCGGGTGCTCACCGGCCGGGTCTTCGCCGACCTGCGCCGCTACCCGAAGCTGGTCGGTGGCATCGACGAGGCGTCGGCCGAGCACGGCGTGCGCTTCTACGAGGCGGTGCTGGACTTTGACGAGCGGCCCGACCTGGACCGCCCGAACGGCGTCTGGGACCTGGGCTCGGCCGAGGCCTCCGAGCTGGCCAAGCTCGCCGAGACGACCTACCGGGACGTCAACATCGGCCTGGCCAACCAGTTCGCCCGGTTCGCCGACACGGTGGGCGTCGACGTGACCAGGGTGATCGAGGCCTGCAACACCCAGCCGTACAGCCACATCCACTCGCCCGGCATCGCGGTCGGCGGGCACTGCATCCCGATCTACCCCAGGATGTACCTGTGGAACGACCCGGCGGCCACCGTCGTGCGTTCGGCCCGCGAGGCCAACGCCGCCATGCCGGAGTACGCCGTCGACCTGCTGGCCGCCGCGTACGGCGACCTGAGCGGCGTCGGTGTGCTGGTGCTCGGCGCCGCCTACCGGGGTGGCGTAAAGGAGACCGCCTTCTCCGGTGTCTTCCCGACGGTGGAGGCGCTGCGGAAGCGGGGCGCCACGCCGTACGTCTCCGACCCGATGTACAGCAACGAGGAACTGGTGGCGCACGGTCTGCCGGGCTACCACGGTGAGCCGGTCGGCGCCGCCGTCATCCAGGCCGACCACGCCGAGTACCGGACGCTCGGCCCCGCCGACCTGCCCGGCGTGACGGTGCTGGTGGACGGGCGTCGGGTCACCGACCCGGCCCGCTGGGCCGGAGTCCGCCGGGTGGTCATCGGCGGCTGACCGGCAGCTGCGAAACGAAGGGGCCCGGCACAGCGTGCCGGGCCCCTTCGTTTCCGTTCCGGACCAGCCTCCCGCCGGGACGGCTGCTGTCCCGGCGCGGCCGGTCAGTCCCGCCGGGGCGGGTTGTCCACGTCGCGCGAGACGACTTCGCCCCGCTCGTCGACCCAGCCCTTCGGCCGGGCCGGGTTGCCCGCCACCAGCTGGTACGGCGCGACGTCCCGGGTGACCACCGAACCGGCGGCGATCATCGCGTACTCGCCCACCTCGATGCCGCAGACCAGGGTGGCGTTCGCGCCGATCGAGGCGCCCCGACGCACCAGGGTCGGCGTGATCTTCCAGTCCGGGTTCTGGGCGCGGGGCCGGAAGTCGTTCGTGAAGACCGCGCAGGGGCCCACGAACACCTCGTCCTCCAGGGTCACCCCCTGGTAGACGGAGACGTTGTTCTGGATCTTCACGAGGTCACCGACCGTCACGCCCGCGTCGACGTACACGTTGCGGCCGATGACGCAGCCGGCGCCCACCTGGGCGGAGGACCGGATGTGGGCCAGGTGCCAGACCTTGGTCCCGTCGCCGATCCGGGCGCCCTCCTCGACGTCGGCGGTGGGATGGACGAAGACGGCGGGGGCGGGGGAGTTGGTGTCAGTCATCGGATTCCTTCGCGCGGACGGAAACTCGGAGTAGCTTAGCGACCTGTCGTCACGGGCGATGTTCTGCCACCATTCGACAGCGACAGAGTGACGAATGGGGGCCCGGGTGCGCATTCTGCTGGTCGAGGACGACCGTCGGGTGGCCGCCGCGTTGTCGTCCGCCCTGACCAGGCGCGGATACGAGGTGGAGCACGCCGCCACCGTCGCGGCTGCGATCTCCGCCGCCCCATGTGACCTGGTGCTGCTCGACCTGACCCTGCCCGACGGCGACGGCACCGACCTCTGCCGGGAACTGCGGCGACGCAGCAACCAGCTCGGCATCATCGCGGTGACCGCCCGGGGGGAGGAACGGGACCGGGTGCTGGGGCTGCGGCTCGGCGCGGACGACTACGTGGTCAAGCCCTTCTCGATGGTGGAGTTGCAGGCCCGGATCGAGGCGGTGCTGCGCCGGGCCGCCCACGCCGCGCCGGAACGGAACCTGATCGAGGTCGGGTCGGTACGCGTCGACGTGGCCGCCCGTACGGTGACCGTGGCCGACCGCGCGGTCTCGCTGACCCGCAAGGAGTTCGACGTCCTGCTCTCGTTGGCCCGCCAGCCCGGTGTGGCGGTACCCCGGGACCGGATCCTGCTCGACGCGTGGGGAACCACCTTCGCCGATCGGCACACCGTGGAGGTGCACGTCGGCTCGCTGCGCGGCAAGCTCGGCGATCCGCGCCTGGTGGAGACCGTACGCGGTGTCGGCTACCGGCTGCGGGCCGAGTGAGGGGCCAGCGGTGCGTCGGCGCCTGGTGATCAGCTATCTGCTCCTGATGGTGCTGGTGCTGGTGGCACTGGGCACGCCACTGGCGGCGACCCTGGCCACCCGGGAAACCGACCGGGTCCGGGCCGATCGGGTCGCCGACGCCACCCGGTTCGCCTCGCTTGCCGGTCCGGCGCTGCGCAGCGGCACGTACGGCCCGCTCGTCACCGAACTCAGCAGCTACCAGGAGCTGTACGGCATCGGCGCGGCGGTGGTCGACCGGGACCGGGCGGTGGTGGTCGGTTCGCCGGACTGGCGGCCGGTCCTGAGCACCTACAAGGCGCTGGATGTCGCATTGTCCGGGCAGCAGAGCAGCGCGCCCGATTCCGTCTGGCCCTGGGTGGACGAGTCGATCGTGGTGGCGGTACCCATCAACGACGGCGGCGAGGTACTCGGGGCGGTGGTCACCGTCAGCCCCGCCGACGCGGTCCGCCGGACGGTCACCACCTGGTGGTTGCTCCTTGCCGCGCTGGGGCTGCTCGCCGTGCTGGCCTGCGTGCTCACCGCGTTCGGGCTGGCCGGCTGGGTGCTGCGGCCGATCACCGAGCTGGACGCGGTCACCCACGAGATCGCCGAGGGGGATCGGAGCGCCCGGGTGCAGCACCGGCTGGGCCCGCCGGAGTTACGCCGCCTGGCGGCCAGCTTCAACCACATGGCCGACGTGGTCTCCGACGTGATGGACCGGCAGCGGGCGTTCGTCGCGCACGCCAGTCACCAACTGCGCAACCCGTTGACCGCGTTGCGGCTGCGGGTGGAGGAACTCGGGCCCAGCCTGACCGACCCGCAGGGTCGCGCCGAGCATCAGCTCGCGCTGGAGGAGACCGACCGGCTGGCCCTGCTGCTGGACGCGCTGCTCACCCTGGCCCGCGCCGAGCGCCGGGAGAACCAGCGGGTGATCGTGGACGCGGCGGCCGTGGCCGCGTCCCGGGTGGCGGCCTGGGAGCCGCTGGCCCGGCACCGGTCGGTGACGCTGCGGTTGGCGGCCGAGCCGGCTCCGACGTACGCCCGGACCGTGCCGACCGCGATCGACCAGGCGCTCGACGCGTTGATCGACAACGCGGTCAAGTTCAGTGGCGCGGGCGGCGAGGTGACGGTCACCGTCGCGGCCCGTGACGACGGGGTCGAGCTGGAGGTGCGGGACACCGGCCCCGGGATGACCCGCAGTCAGCTCGGCCAGGCCACCGAGCGGTTCTGGCGGGCGCCGGAGGTGCAGAACGTGGACGGCGCCGGCCTGGGGCTGACCATCGCCGCCGTGCTGGTCGACGCCTCGGACGGCCGGCTCACCATGCATTCGAACTCGCCGCGCGGGCTGGTCGCCGCCCTGTGGTTCCCGTCGGCCGACGCCGCCGAGGAGTCCACCGCGCCGGAGCCGGCACCCTCCACCGTCGTCGTGGGCTGACCACATCGGAGAGCACCGGTAGTGCACGTGTGCGGTGAAATGTAGTATGACTGCTATCTTCTGGTGCACTGTTGTTACGGGGGAGGTGGGGCCATGACGGTGGACGCGAAGGCGGACGCCCCGACCGGCGCCGGGTCACCGGCCGGGCCGGGGATCACTTTGGACGTACGCGATCTGCGGATGCGCTACGGCAGCAAGGACGTGCTCGACGGGGTGTCGTTCACCGCCCGGCGCGGTGAGGTGCTGGCGCTGCTCGGCCCGAACGGTGCCGGCAAGACGACCACCATCGAGATCCTGGAGGGCTTCCGGATGCGCTCCGGCGGCCAGGTCGCCGTGCTGGGCGTCGATCCCGGGCACGGCGACGAGCGGTGGCGCGCCCGACTCGGCGTGGTGCTCCAGTCCTGGCGCGACCACAGCCGGTGGCGGATCCGGGAGTTGCTGGCCCACCTGGGCACCTTCTACGCGCCCTACTCGACGGAGCGGATCCGCCGGCCGTGGGACGTCGACGAGTTGATCGAGATGGTCGGTCTGACCGCGCACGCGCAGCAGAAGGTCGGCCAGCTCTCCGGCGGCCAGCGTCGCCGGGTCGACGTGGCGATCGGCATCGTCGGTCGGCCGGAGGTGCTCTTCCTCGACGAGCCGACCGCCGGCTTCGACCCGGCCGCCCGGCGCGAGTTCCACGACCTGGTGCATCGGCTGGCCGACCTGGACGACACCACCATCCTGCTCACCACCCACGACCTGGACGAGGCCGAGAAGCTGGCCGACCGGATCCTGATCCTGGCCGGTGGACGGATCATCGCCAGTGGCTCCGCAGACGAGTTGTCGCGGCGGATCTCCATCGACGCCGAGGTGCGGTGGAGCCGGGGCGGCGAGCGGTTCGTGCACTCCACCAGCGACGCGACCGGCTTCGTCCGGGAGTTGTTCGCACAGCACGGCGAGGAGATCGCCGACCTCGAGGTGCGGCGGGCCAGCCTGGAGGACACCTACATGGCCCTGGTCCGCGAGTACGAATCCGGGCGCGCCGACGGTGCGGCCCGTGCCTTCGAGGAGGTGGCCCGATGAACCCGTCGGTCCGGCCGTTGCTGGTGGCGGCCCAGGCGGGGCTGTCCCGTGGCCGCATCGAGTTGCGACAGACCTTCACCAACGCCGAGACGCTCTGGGGCTACCTGTTCCCGACAGTCGTCCTGCTGGTGGTGATGTTCTTCCTCCGGGACGCGCAGGTGCCCGGCACGGACTTCTCACTCGGGGCGCAGACCCTGCCCAGCACGCTCGGCATGACTGTGGCCTTCGGCGGGCTGGTCAGCGTGGCGTCGATCCTCACCGTCGAACGGGAGGACGGCACCCTGCTGCGGGCCAAGGCCACCCCGAACGGGATGTTCGGCTACCTGATCAGCAAGATCGTGCTGGTCACCGGGATGACCCTGGTCAGCGTGGCCCTGCTGCTCGTACCGGGGATCTTCCTCTTCGACGGGCTGATGCTGAGCAGCGTCTGGGCCTGGCTGACCCTGATCTGGGTGCTGGTGCTCGGGATGGTGGCGACCATGCCGATCGGGGCGGCCCTCGGATCGCTGATCTCCAACCCCCGTAACCTGGGGCTGATCATGCTTCCGATGATGGGTCTCATCGCCATCTCCGGCATCTTCTACCCGATCACCGTCCTGCCGGGTTGGCTCCAGGGGATCGGTCAGGTCTTCCCGGTCTACTGGCTCGGCCTCGGCATGCGCTCGGCGCTGTTGCCCGACGCCATGTCCGCGGTGGAGGTCGGCGATTCGTGGCGGCACCTGGAGACGCTGCTGGTGCTCGGCGGCTGGGCGATCGTCGGGCTGGCCCTGGCACCGGTGCTGCTGCGCCGCATGGCGCGCCGGGAGTCCGGGTCGAGCGTGGCGGCCCGCCGCGAAAAGGCCCTCCAGCGGGTGACCTGAGGACGTGCCGACATGAGTGAGCGTCAGCGAGCGAATCATCGGCGCAGTGTGGTGGTGCCTCATGGCGGCACGGAGTGCCGACATGAGTGAGCGTCAGCGAGCGAATCATCGGCGCAGTGTGGTGGTGCCTCATGGCGGCACGGAGTGCCGACATGAGTGAGGTGGTGTACAACCGGATCGCCATGCTGCGGGCGGAACGGGGCATCTCCCGCCGGCAACTGGCCGAGGCGTTGGGCGTCCACTACCAGACCATCGGCTACCTGGAGCGGGGCGAGTTCAGCCCCAGCCTGCACCTGGCGCTACGGATCGCCCGCCACTTCGAGGTGCCGGTGGAGGTGGTCTTCTCCGCCGAGCCGTTTCCCCGACTCGGTGACACCGTCGCCGGGCCAGCCGCCCGACCCGCCTGAGCTGCCGGCTCAGGGCTTGCTGTCGCGGTAGTACGCCACCGCACCCGGATGCAGCGGCAGTGGCGAGGTGGCGATCGCCGAGCGGGGGCTCATCCGGCCGGCGGCCGGATGAGCCGCCTCCAACTCGGAGCGCCGCTCCATCAGCAGCCGGGTAACGTCGCGGACCAGATCCTCCGGCAGGTCGGCCCGGACCAGCAGATAGTTGGGGTTGGCCACGGTGGTGACCGGGTCGATGCCGTACACCGAGCGAGGAATGTCCCGCGGCGCGTACACCTCCCGGTTGCCCCGGCGCATCGGGGCGGTCCATTCGCCGAGATCGACGATGCGGGCGGGATTCTCCCGGGCGAACTGGGCGACGGCGCGTACCGGCAGGCCGCCGGAGAAGAAGAAGGCGTCGATCTCACCGTTGCGCAGCGCGGCCACCGAGTCGTCCAGGCCGAGTTGCAGCCGTTGCACCTCGGCATCGTCCAGGTTCGCCACGGTGAGCAGCCGCCGCACCGTGATCTCGGTCCCGGAACCCGCCCCGCCGATGGAGACCCGCCGTCCCCGCAGGTCGGTCAACGTCCGCACCGGGCTGTTGGCGGTGGTGACCAGGTGCAGCAGGTCGTCGTAGACCCGGGCGACCGCCACCACCGCCGGATCCGGCCCCGGATCGCTTGCCAGCACGTCGGCCTGGGTGAAGCCGAGTTCGGCGGCACCGGCGTTGAGCAGGCCGACGTTCTCCATCGAGGCGGCGGTGACCATGACCTCCGCCCGTACGTTTGGCAGTTCCCGGTTGAGGATGGCGGCCAGCGACTGGCCGAAGGCGTGGTAGACGGCGGTCGGACTGCCGGTGGCGATGCGGATTCGTACCGGCTCGCCCGGATCATCCCGGCAGCTGACGAGGCTGGGCAGGACCAGCAGCACGACCGCCAGGAGGGCCACCCGGGCGTTGTGCCGCCCGGCTCGGGGGGCGTACCTGGTACGGGTCACGGGCAGCACTGTGCGCCGCCGGACCCCCATGGCGCAACCCCCGGGGTGGCGGAACCCGGCCCGACCGCGCTCGCGTACTCAGGCGACGGGGCGGTGTGCGCTCTCCTCGGCGGCGTGCCGCAGGATCCGCTCGCGGTCCGGTCCGTGGGCGACGCTTACCAGGTAGCAGCCGGTGCCGGGACGCAGCAGCGCCGGTACGTCGAGCAGTGCGGCACCCCGGACGAGGACGGCGGCGAGTTCCCGGTCGGTGATCCGTACGCCGAGAATGTGCCGGCGCACGTGTCGCCCACCCGCCAGTAGCGCGGCCCGCCAAGCGGCGGCGGCCAGCCGGGTACGCCACTGCCGGCGTGCCGTCGAGGCGCCGGGCACCGGCCCGCCGAGCAACTCCCGCCGGCCGCGCCGCCAGCCGTTCTCCATCATCGTCACGTACGCCGGACGGCGCTCGCGGGGCACGTGCAGCCGGTGCAGTTCGTAACGGCGGCGCAGCCCGCCGACGGCCAGTTCGTGGCGCACCGGAATCTCCAGGCGGTCGAGCAGCTGCCGGGTCCGGCGGGCCGCCTCCTCGCGGTTGAACTCGATCGGCGCCGGAAAGCCGGGCTGATGCCCGTGCCGCAGGCCCGGGCTGGCCGGCGGCGGCATGCAGCGCAGCAGGCAGGCTGTCTCGAACGCATCGGCGAGGGTCGTCCAGTCCAGTGGCGGCTGGATGGCCGACGGATGGGGCCGGTCGAGCAGGATCGGTTCAACCACCGGAGGCCTCCTTGCGGCGTCGGTCCTCCTTACGGTGACCTGTGACACCGGCGGGTGGTACCGATCCGGCCCAGCCTTGAGGAAATCTTGCGCCTGGTTACCGCGCGGAAATCGGCGCGCGGTAACCACGCGCCGTTCACAGCTCGGACACCACCAGGTCGACCTGGCGGGGGCGGCCCGCAGCGACCGGCTGCTCTTCCACGGTGTACTTCAGCTCGCGCAGGGTGGCCAGCAGCGCGTCGGCGGTACGCGGCCGGGCACCGGCGAGCAGCAGATCCCGGACCAGCCGCCCCTTGGTGGCCTTGTTGAAGTGGCTGACCACCGAGCGCACCGGTACACCGTCGACCTCCCGCTCGTGCAGCACCCGCACGGTCACGGTGCGCTCGGCGAGCGGGCCGCCTGGCGTCCAGGCGGCGGCGTACGCGCCGGAGCGCAGGTCCAGCACCGGGCCGGTGCCGGCGGCCACGGTCAGCACGGGTCCCAGCACCGGCCGCCACAACGCCGGCAGCGCGCCGGTGTCGGGCAGCCGGGCGGAGATCGGGCAGCGGTACGGCGGGATCCGGTCGGTCAACCGCACCGCACCCCAGAGGCCGGAGCTGACCAGGATCTGCCGCCCGGCGGCACGTTGCGCCGGCGGCGGCAGGGTGGCCAGGTCGAGGGCCTCGTAGAGCACCCCGGTGTAGATCCGGCCGGCGGGTGCGGTGGCGGCCCGGTCCAACCGGGCGTTGCGGCGCAACTCCTCGTGCTGGCCGGCGCCGAGCCCGAGCGCGGCCAACGCCGCCTCCGGCGCCCCGGCGCTGAGCGTGACCAACGTGGCCAGCACCTGCGCGCGTACCGGGTTCAGCTCCGGCAGCGAGAGCCGGTCCAGGTCGAGCCGGCGACCTTTACCGGCGTCGGCCTTGCCCTCGGAGGGCGGCAACAGGATGAGCATGTGACTCCTCGACGTCCCGGTCGGCACCTCGCGACCGGGCCCGGCCAGCGTACGGCGGCGTCAGCGCCAGGGTCGTGGCGGTGTCGTCGGGTGGTACACGCGATACCCGCCGACCTCGGCGAGCAGTGCCGCGCCGCTCTGTTCGCCGAGCAGTTCCCGGAGCCGCCGGTCGGCCGGGGTGCCGGTGGCCAGCACGTATCCGGGACGCGCGGCCCGGGCCAGCCGGGTCCAGTACGCGGGGTAACGGTTCAGGCCGGGACGCAGCTCGTCGTCGAGCACCCCGCAGACCACCTCCTCGGCGGTGTTGAAGACGAGCCGGTTACAGGTCCAGTACGCGCCGTACACCTCGCGTAGCCCGGCGGCGCGGACCGTCGCGGCCAGGGCCCGCGCCTGCCGCTCCTCCCGGCGACCCGGTGCCGCGCCGACGGTGGCGAAGAGCAGGGTCACCACCAGCGAGGTCACCGCCAGCGCGGCCAACCCGGCGGTGGCCGCCGCACCGGCCAACCGACCCGGGACACCGAGCGTTCCCCGCCACCCGGCCACCGCCGCCCGCCACAGCGGCCACAGCACCGCCGGCAGCGACAGTTGCAGCACCGACAGGTAGCGCGCGTTGCCCAGCGGATCCGTCGCGGCGAGCGGGCTGCGCACGTACGACAGCAGGGTGAGCGCCGCACCGGCGACCAGCGCCAGCTGCACCACCGGCGCGACCCGTTCAGCCCGTCCACCGGCTCGGCGGTACGCGCGCACCGCCAGCACCGCCGCGGCGACCAGCAGCAGCGGGTAGAGCACGCCGAACCACTCCTGCCAGCGGGCGCAGCCGGTGAGCGGGCAGAGCCCGCTGGCCAGCGGTACGCCCTCCAGCAGCCCGCCGTCCAGCCGGCGCGGCCAGGACGGCACGGCCCCGGTGCCGCCGCTTATGGCGCGCAGCACCGACAGGGAGTCCTTTCCGGGCGGGGCGACCAGGTTGTCGTAGATCATCGGGGCGACGCCGACGGTGAAGCCGGCGACCAGCAGCAGCCCGGCCCCGCCGAGCAACTCCCGGCGGACCGCCCAGACCAGCGCCAGCCCGGCCACCGCCAGGTAGGGCACGATCAGCCAGTCCGACCAGAGGGCCAGCCCGGCGAGCAGCCCGAAGCCGCCGACGGCCAGCCACCGGCGGCGGACCGTTCCCCGGGCCAACCCCAGCACGACCAGCAGCATGACCAGCACCGCGACCTTCACCTCCGGCCGACCGCCGACCGTGGTCACCTGGTCGCGGATGACCCGCTCGGAGCCGAGCGCCAGCAGCCCGACGACAAGCGTGGCGAACCACGGTGAGCCGATCCGCCGGGACAGCCGGTGGATCAGCCAGAGGAACAGCGCGTAGAGCACGAGCACCGGCAGCCGCAGCACCGGCCAACTCGGGCCGGTCACCGCGATCAGCGGCGCGGCCAGGTAGGACTGGAGCATGCCCATGTAGTGCTGTCCGTAGAGAAAGACCGGGTGCTCCCGGCCCTGCGCGATGTGCAGCGCGGCCAGCCCGAAGGTCGCCTCGTCGCTGTTGGAGACCGGCACGGTGCTCAGCACGAGGAACAGCCGGTAACCGATCCCGACCAGCCCGAACAGCAGCGCGACGAACGCCGCCCGGTCCACCCGCCCCGCCGAACCCACCCCACCCCTCACCTCTGGTGTAAGGAAGGGCCCCTTTTAACGCCTCGTGTATAGGAAGGGCCCCTTCTTAACAACTGGCGTACCGGGAGCGCGGATGCGGGACCGGCGACGAACCGGCGCACCTGGCGTGGGTGCGTCGTGCCTGGGCGAGCTGCCGGATGGGCTGGTCCCGGGTGCCGGGGCGGCTCGCGTGGCCGAGGTCGCTGGCGTGTGGCAGGGTTGCAGCGTGCCACCCACTGCCGCTGGCCAACTGGCCATACCGAACCTGCACCGGGCCGCGCGGATCGAGGACGCCGTGCACTCGCTGGTCGAGCGCCGGCTGCGGCGGACCGGCTGGCGGATCAACATCATCGCGTACACCGGTTATGGTGCGCCCGGTTGGGTGCGGGTGATGTGCCGGGTGCTGTTGGGGCGGCCGGACACCCGGCAGCGGGGTCGGCTGGAGAAGGTCCGCGGCTGGCGCAGCTTCACCACCCTGCCGGCCAAGCACGTCACCGTGACGATCGAGACGGGCGGGGTGGTGCACGAGGCGCAGGCCGACCGCAGCGGTTTCATCGACACCACGCTGGCGGCGGACCTGCCGCCAGGCTGGGGTTCGGTACGGCTCAGCATGCCGGATGCCGAGCCGGTGGACGCCCCCGTACGCATTCTGGACCCGGAGGTCCGCTTCGGCATCCTCTCCGATATCGACGACACGGTGATGGTGACCGCGCTACCCCGACCGCTCCTCGCCGCCTGGAACACCTTCGTCCTGGACGAGCACGCCCGGGCGGCGGTGCCCGGCATGGCGGTGCTCTACGAGCGGCTGGTGACCGCCCACCCCGGTGCCCCGGTGTTCTACCTGTCCACCGGTGCGTGGAACGTGGCACCGACGCTTACCCGGTTCCTGTCCCGGCACCTCTACCCGGCCGGGCCGCTGCTGCTCACCGACTGGGGGCCGACCCACGACCGCTGGTTCCGCAGCGGCCGAGAGCACAAGCGGGCCACCCTGGCCCGGCTGGCCAAGGAGTTCCCCGACGTACGCTGGCTGCTCGTCGGCGACGACGGACAGCACGACCAGGAGATCTACCGGGAGTTCGCTGCCGCCCATCCGGACAATGTGGCGGGCGTGGCGATCCGCCGTCTCTCGCCGACCCAGGCGGTGCTCGCCGGTAGCCTGCCGGTTCCGCACGACGGTCCGGAAGAGGGGCCGGTGGGGCAGAAGTGGCTCTCCGCGCCCGACGGGGCCGGACTCTGGACCCTGCTGCGCGGCGCCGGCCTGGTCTGATCCCCCTCCCGCCGCTACCCGCTGTGCGGGGCGTCAGCTACCCGGGGTCAGCTCGACCTCGCCGGTGCAGCCGGCCAGCGTACGACGGTCTTCAAGCAGGTCGATGACGGCCTGCCGGTTGGCGATCCGCGCCTCCGAGAGCGCGTCGGGGGCCTGTCGCTGGCCCGCGATGAAGGCGAGGTTGTTGCGTACGGCGCTGTCCAGGCCGTCGCAGTCCTCCGCCGCGCCACCGTTGAGCGCCGCGTTCGGGTCCGCGTCCGGCACCTCCACCTCGCCGGTGCAGCCGGCCGCCGCGCGCCGCTGTTCGAGCTGGTCGATGACGGCCTGCCGGTTGGCGATGCGGGCCTCGGAGAGCGCGTCCGGGAACACCAACTGGTCGGCGATGAACGCGAGGTTGTTACCCACGGCGGTGTCCAGGCCGTCGCAGTTCTCGCTGGCCGAACTGGTTCCCGTCGCCACCGCGAAGGCCATCCCCAGGGTCACCCCGATCGCCGCGACGCCCGCGATCTTCCGCTGTCGCGGCGAGGTCCCGCGCCTTCCGGCCGTGCGTCCGCTGCCTGCCATCGATCCTCCGCCCGGTCGCGTCACTTGCCCCCAGGGGTACGGACGCAGAGCGCGGACGGTTCAGCGTTAATAAGGGACCCTTCCTATACACGAGGCGTTAATAGGGGGCCCTTCCTTTCACGTCAGGTGGAGCCAGAGGGCGCCGAGTGGGGGGACGCGGAGGGCGGCGGAGGCCGGTTGGCCGTGCCAGGGGATCGGCTCGGCGTGCACGGTGCCGAGGTTGCCGACGCCGGAGCCGCCGTAGTGGTGGGCATCGGTGTTGAGGATCTCGGACCAGGCCCCGGCGGCCGGCAGGCCGATCCGATAGTCCTCCAGCGGAAGCGCCGAGAAGTTGGCCACGCAGACCAGGGTGCTTCCGTCGGGGGCGATCCGGATGAACGAGACGGTGTTGTTGGCGACGTCGTCGCCGGCGAGCCAGCGGAAACCGGCCGGGGAGGTGTCCTGTGCCCAGAGGGCCGGCGCGTCCCGGTAGACCCGGTTGAGGTCGGCGACGAGCCGCTGCACGCCGGCGCGGGCCGGGTCGTGCAGCAGGTACCAGTCGAGGCCGCGTTCCTCGCTCCACTCCCGGTCGTCGGCTAGCTCGCAGCCCATGAAGAGCAGTTGCTTGCCCGGGTGCGCCCACATGTACGCCAGCAGCACGCGTACGTTGGCCAGCCGTTGCCACTGGTCGCCGGGCATCTTGGCCAGCAGCGAACCCTTGCCGTGCACCACCTCGTCGTGGCTGATCGGCAGCACGTAGTTCTCGCTCCAGGCGTACGCCAGGGAGAAGGTGAGCTGGTTGTGGTGGTGCTGCCGGTAGATCGGGTCCTTCGAGGTGTAGAGCAGGGTGTCGTGCATCCAGCCCATGTTCCACTTGAAGCCGAAGCCCAGCCCGCCGTCGCTTGTCGCCTGGGTCACCCCCGGCCAGGCGGTGGACTCCTCGGCGATCATCACCACGCCGGGATGGTGCTTGTAGACGGTCGCGTTGGTCTCCTGCATGAACGCGATGGCCTCAAGGTTCTCCCGGCCGCCGTACTGGTTCGGCGCCCACTGCCCGTCGGAGCGGGAGTAGTCCAGGTAGAGCATCGAGGCGACCGCGTCCATCCGCAGCCCGTCGACGTGGAACTCGTCCAGCCAGTACAGCGCATTGGCGACCAGGAAGTTGCGGACCTCCCGGCGGCCGAAGTCGAAGACGTACGTGCCCCAGTCGGGATGCTCGCCGCGACGCGGGTCGGGGTGCTCGTAGAGCGGGGTGCCGTCGAAGCGGGCCAGCGCCCAGTCGTCCTTGGGGAAGTGTGCCGGCACCCAGTCCAGGATCACCCCGATCCCGGCGGCGTGCAGCCGGTCCACCAGGTAGCGGAAGTCGTCCGGGTCGCCGAACCGGGACGTCGGGGCGAAGTAGCCGGTCACCTGGTAGCCCCAGGAGCCGCCGAAGGGATGCTCCATCACCGGCAGGAACTCCACGTGGGTGAAGCCCAGCTCCACCACGTACGCGGCCAACTGCTCGGCCAACTCCCGGTAGCCCAGGCCGGGCCGCCACGAGCCGAGGTGCACCTCGTAAACGCTCATCGGCTCCTGGTGCGGCTGCCGCTGCGCCCGCCGGGCCAGCCAGTCCGCGTCCGTCCACCGGTACGTCGAGCGGTGCACCACCGATGCGGTGGCCGGCGGCACCTCCGCGTACGCGGCCAGCGGGTCGGCCTTGTCCCGCCAGTGCCCGTCGGCACCGAGGATCCGGTACTTGTACCGGGCACCGGCCGGTGCTCCGGGCACGAAGATCTCCCACACGCCTGAGGAGCCGAGCGAACGCATCGGCCAGCCGTCGTCGGGTGCCCAGCCGGTGAAGTCGCCGATCACCCGTACGCCCCGGGCGTTCGGCGCCCAGACCGCGAAGGCCACCCCGCCGTCGAGGACGCGGGCACCGAGCGCCGCCCAGAGCCGCTCGTGCCGACCCTCGCCGATCAGGTGCAGGTCCAGCTCGCCCAGGGTCGGCGGATGGCGGTACGGGTCGTCGTGTGCCTGCCCGTCCACTTCGATGCGGTAGTCGAGCACCTCACCGGGGACGATCGCCTCGAAGACGCCGACGTCGTGCACCCGCTTCGTCGGGTACCGCCGTTCGCCGACCAGCACGTTCACCTCGCCCGCGCCCCGGCGCATGGTGCGGATCACCGTACGCCCGTCCGCCGGATGCGCCCCGAGCACGGCGTGCGGGTCGTGGGTCTCCCCGGAGATCAGCTGGTCCATCGGGTGTCGTCCTTCGTGGCGGAGTCGGTGTCGCTGCGGGGAGCGGCGGCGGTGTCGGTACCGGTGGCGGCCGGCAGGGTGAAGACGTGCGCGGGTTGCAGGTACGGGTCGAGGCGTACCGCGTTGCGCTGTCCCCAGTCGTAGCTTGCCCCGGTCAGCTCGTCGTGCACGGTGAACCGGTCGTGCCAGTCCAACCCGAGCGCCGGCATGTCCAGGGTGGTGTTGCCCCACTGCACGGTGTGCGAGTCGAACGAGCAGACCACAAGCACCGTGTTGCCGGTGACCGGATCCCGCTTGGACCAGCAGAGCAGCGCCGGGTTGTCGATGTCGTGGAACACCAGGTTGCGCAGCCGGTGCAGGGCGGGATTGGTTCGGCGTACCCGGTTGAGGGTGGCGATGAACGGTGCCAGGGACCGCCCCTGCGCCTGGGCACCCGCCCAGTCCCGGGGCCGCAGCTCGTACTTCTCGTTGTCGAGGTACTCCTCCGCGCCCGGCCGGGCCACGTGCTCGAAGAGCTCGAAGCCGGCGTACATGCCCCAGGAGGGGGAGAGCAGCGCGGCAAGCACCGCCCGGATCTTGAACATCGGCGGCCCGCCGTACTGCAACGAGGCGTGCAGGATGTCCGGGGTGTTGGGCCAGAAGTTCGGCCGCATGTAGTCGGCCGCCGCCACCAGCTCCGCGCAGTACTCGCGCATCTCGGCGGCCGAGGTCCGCCAGGTGAAGTAGGTGTACGACTGGGTGAAGCCCACCTTGGCCAGCCCGTGCATCATCGCCGGTCGGGTGAACGCCTCGGCCAGGAAGAGCACGTCCGGGTCGGTCCGCTTGACCTCCCAGATCAGCCAGTGCCAGAAGTCGACAGGCTTGGTGTGCGGGTTGTCCACCCGGAAGATCCGCACGCCCTCGCCGACCCAGTGCCGCACCACCCGCAGGATCTCGGCCCGGATGCCCTCGGGGTCGTTGTCGAAGTTGAGCGGGTAGATGTCCTGGTACTTCTTGGGCGGGTTCTCCGCGTACGCGATGCTGCCGTCGGCCCGGGTGGTGAACCACTCCGGGTGCTCGGTCACCCACGGGTGGTCCGGGGCGCACTGCAACGCCAGATCCATCGCCACCTCCAGGCCGTGCTCGGCAGCGGCGGCGACGAAGTCGCGGAAGTCCTCCGGCGTACCCAGATCGGGGTGGATGGCGTCGTGCCCGCCCTCGTCGGCGCCGATCGCCCACGGCGAGCCGACGTCGTCCGGGCCGGCGACCAGACTGTTGTTGGGACCCTTGCGGTTGACTCGGCCGATCGGGTGGATCGGCGGCAGGTAGAGCACGTCGAAGCCCATCGCGGCCACCCCGGGCAGCCGCTCGGTGGCGGTGGCGAAGGTGCCGGAGCGGGCCGGCGTGGCGCCGGTGGCCGGGATCGCCCCCTCCGAGCGGGGGAAAAATTCGTACCAGGCGGAGAAGAGGGCCCGCTCACGGTCCACCCAGATCCGGTACGTTTCGCCGGTGGTGACCAGCTCCCGCACCGGATGCGCCCAGAGCAACTCGGCCAGCTCCAGCGCCGGGCCGACCCGTTCGGGCAGCGCCCGCTCGGTGTCCCGCAGGGCCTTCACGGCCTGGTCGAGGCTCGCCCGGTCGGCTGCGGGCACCAGGTCGGTGGCGGCGGTGAGCACGCGTACGCCCTCGGCCAGGTCGTTTGCCAACTCTGCCGGGCCCTGGCCGGCGGCGATCTTCTTGGTCACCGCGTTGTGCCAGGTCAGGTAGGGATCGCTGAACGCCTCCACCGTGAAGATCCACTCGCCGACCGCGTCGGGTGTGATCGTGGCGTGCCAGCGGTCCTTACCGGGCTCGCCCGGCCGCATCCGGGTGAACGGCCGGGCCAGCCCGTCCGGGCCGAGCCAGACCACGTTGCAGCCGAGGGCGTCGTGCCCCTCGCGGTACGCCGTTGCTGACACCGGCACCAGCTCGCCGACCACGGCACGGGCCGGGTAGCGACCGCAGGAGACGAGGGGGGAGACGTCTTCGATCGGGAACCGTCCGCTCACCGCCTCAACCTACTGTGCGAGATCGCCTCGCGCTCGTCTGACCAGCAAACAAGATCTTGGACCCGGGCTGCCCCGCCCAGCCATGATCGTTGACGTCGGGGCGACTCGACACGCCGAGAAAAGGGCAGCAAAAACGTCAACGATCAACGCTCACGTCGGGCGAGGGGCGAGCATGCGAGGCTCAGGCAGGCGGCTCCGCCGCCACAAACGACCCCTTGCCCTGGTGCACCTCGATCCAGCCCCGCTCATCGAGGATTCGTAGCGCGAACCTGATCGGCGTCGGGCTGGCCTGGTACTGCTCGCACAGTTGCGCGATGGACGGCAACTTGTCTCCAGGTTGCAGCGCGCCGGACTGTATCGACGCGATCACATCGGCGATGATCTGCTCGTATACGGGTTGTCTGGGCATGGCAACGGCCTCTCGTCAGCCCGTCGAGCATGCCACGCCAATCCTGCATCCTGTGCGTGCAGTGTTGGCTGTGTATACACTGCACGCTAGTTTCTAGTCTGGCTCTCTCGTCAGCAACGGAGCGCCTTCGAAAGTGGGCGGGGTGGCGTCCCGTGCCGCCCCGCCCCGCCCTGCCCCCGCCCTGCCCCCGATCTGCCCCTGATCTGCACGGCTCTGGGTGCGTTTCTTGTTGCCCTGACGACAACAAAGGCACCCAATGGAGGAGGCACAGATGCGTGAGCGTCAACATGACGGGCCGCTGCCACCGGCGTACCCGGTTCCGGGTGGTCGTCCGCGACATCCCGATGGTGACCGGGTGCCCATGCCGCCGCATCCTGGTCGTGCGGCGTTCACCCGGCGGCGGTACGCCCACGGCGTCGGCGTGGCGCTGCTCGTACTCCTGCTGATCCTGGTCTGGGCGCTGCGGTGAGGGGCCGGCGGTGAACGAGTTACCGGTGGGCCGGCGGGTCGCGCAGTGGCGGGTCCGGCGCAACATGACGCAGCAGCAGTTCGCCGACCGGCTCGGCAAGTCCAAGAGTTGGGTCGACAAGGTGGAGCGCGGGGTACGCCGGCTGGAACGGGTCTCCAACCTGCGGGAGATCGCCGACGCGCTCCGGATCGACGTGCAGGTCCTGTTGGCGGAGCGACCCGAACAGCCGGCACCCGCCGACGCCGGTGTGGAACGGATCCGGGCCGCCCTGGCGCGGTACCACGTCGAGAAGGCCGCTCGGCCGCCCGACCTCGCGCAGTTGCGGGCCAGCCTCGAACACGCGAAGCAGAGCTACCGGCACGCCCGCTATCCGGCGCTGCTCACCCTGCTGCCCGGTCTGCTCGACGCCGTGCGGATCACCCGGGCCGGGCGGGCCACCGACACACTGCTGGTGCCGGTGTACGGCCTCATCGCGTTGACCCTGGTAAAGGTGGATCAGGCAGAGTTGGCGTGGTTGGCCGCCGACCGGGGGATGGCCGTCGCCCGCTCCTCCGAGGACCCGCAGGTGAGCGCGGTCGCGACCGTACCGCTGTGTCAGGCCCTACGTTGCTGCGACCGCAACGGGGCCGCGCTGCGAGCCGCCGCCGTGGCCGCCCACCGCCTCGGGCCCTCCGGCTCCGCTACCAGCCTCGGTCCCTCCGGCTCCGCTACCGGCATCGCGCCGCCCGGGTCCGGCGTCGGGTCGCTGCGCGGGACGTTGCTGATTCAGGCAGCCCTGGCCGCCGCCGAGCGGGCCGACCACGACAGCGCCCGGAAGCTGATCGACCAGGCCGTCGAGGTCGCCGACGCTTTCACCGGCAACGGCGGGTTCGGACGCGCCGCGGTGCAGGCCGCCCACGTGCTCGTCGAGGCCGCGCGTGGAGACCTTCCGGTGGCGACGGTACGCCACGAGCGGCTGCTGGCCAGTGACGGTTGGCGGTGGCTGCCGCCCGAGCATCGGGCCGCGCACCTGCTCGACGTGGCCCGCGCGTACGCCTCGGCTGGCGAAATGTCCCGGGCGTGCCGAGCCCTGCTCGACGCGGAGCGCGCCGCACGCAGCGAGGTACATGATCGCCCGGCAGCCCGCGACCTGGTCGCCGCCGTGGCCCGCTCCGCCGTCGCGCCCGCCGCCCTGTCCCGC